>JBGSWT010000902.1:0-3643 GCA_041751815.1 Pseudonocardiaceae bacterium | reverse complement strand
CGGCCCGGCAACCGTGACGGCGGCATCGTCGAGATCGGGACGCAACCGCACCCCCTCGACGTCGGCAGCCACCACGACACGGCGCGGCAGGACCGCCGGATCGCCGTCCAGCTCAGCGGACAGTAGCCGCAGCGAGGCCCGGGCCGCCTCGTTCATCGCCGCGTACTCCAGCTCCTCGGTGTCTCCTGCGGTGTAGGACTCGCGAAGCATCGGGGTGAGCGCGAAGGCGGTGCCCATGATCGGGGCCAGCTCCCCGGAGTCGACCAGCGTGTGCAGCATCGCCAGAGTGGCGGGGATGTAAACCCTCATCGTCCGGGCACCGTCGACACCAGCTCCTCAAGCGGCTCCTCGAACGAGGCGTCCAGCGCCGATAACCGGTCACCCATGCGGTAATCCTGGCACGTCGGATAGCCGCATCCGCACCTGCCATCCTTGCTACGTGACGCCTTCCGATCAGCCGCCGAGTCGGCAAGCCGTCAGCCCGCGAGACATCTTCATCACCGTCTACGGCCGCAAACCGGTGCTGGAAGCTCTCAGCGACTCGGCGCTGACCGTCGACAAGGTGATCGTGGCCGAGCAAGCCCGGGGCAACACGCTGCAGGAGATCCTGGACGCGGCAGCCCGACGGCGAGTGCCGGTGCAGCGGGTGTCGGCGCACCGGGTGAAGGTGCTCGCCGGCAACGGCCGGCACGACCAGGGTGTGCTGGCCGACGTGGTGGCGCCTCGGATGCGTCCGCTGGAGGGAACGCTGAAAGAGCTACGCAGCCCGGCGGCGTTGCTCGTGCTCGACGCGATCACCAACCCGGCCAACGTAGGCATGATTCTGCGCACCGCGACCGCAGCCGGAATCGACGGTGTGGTGCTGCCCCGCCGTGGGGTGCCCGCGATCGATCCGCTGGTGGTCAAGGCCTCGGCCGGAGTCGCCTTCCATGCCCCGGTCCTGCGAGCGGCCACCGCGGAGCAGGCCTGCGCCGCGTTGCGCACCGCCGGATTCGCAGTGCTCGGGCTGTCCGGCTCGGCACCGGACGCCGCCTCGCTGTTTCGTGATCCACCACCACCCCTGGTGGCCTATGTACTCGGCAATGAGACCTCGGGAATCTCTCCACCCGTCTCTGCGCAACTCACCGGTTGGGTCGCCATCCCCATGGCCGGGGGTGTCGAGTCACTCAACGTGGCCAGCGCGGCCGCGGTGGTGTGCTTCGAGTGGGCACGGCGGTGCGGACCGAAGTAAGGCCGGTTATCCACAGGCCGCACCCGATTCTTCGAAAGCCAGGACAGCGCTCCCCCAGGTATTGCATACTTCCTGCGCCGGATCGTTGCCCCTCCTCCGATTCGGCGCCCCGGTTGCAGCCACCGCTGCCGACCACCCCACGGCGTCTTCGGCCCCGCCGTCGATCGATCGCGCTCACCCTGCGCGGTCTGAAGACGAGGAGGGTTCGTTGACCACGAGCATCGCCGAACCACATCCACACCTGCCGCACCGGCCGGTGCTGTGCCGGTTGGCGGACTTCCTGCCGCCCCCGGCGCAGGCCACCCCGCAACCCATGCCGGCCATCCCCCCACCAGCGCCGGCCATCTCCCCACCAGCGCCGGCCGCGAATGCCGCAGCGTCCGTTCTCGCTGAGCGAGTGCTACGGGCCGCAGTGGAGATCCTCGGCGGTCGGCGGCCGATGCGACAGCTGGCGTCGGTCCTGAGTCCTGAACTGCTGGCCTACCTCGCCACGTTGCAGGTGATGGCCGGGCATCTGGAGCCGCGAGTGCGCAAGGTGTTCGCCCGGCAGCAGTCTGCCGGGGCACTGGAGGCGGTCGCACTGGTGACGCTGAACACCGGAGTTCGCGCGCTGGCCGCCCGCTTCGAGGAGCACATCGACGATGGCGGCCGCCGATGGCGGTGCACGGCGCTGCAGTTACGCCTCACCGCCGGAGACATGGCAATCCGTCGAGATCCTCGAAAGCGTCGGCCGTGAAGCGCATCGAAAACCGCGGGAGACAGACCGATACCCTGAGCAAACCCAGTCGCAGTTCGCATCATGAGGAGGCATACCGTCGATGAGCGGCCAACAGCTCGTCCGACCTGCCCCTATTAGTGGCTTCCCGGAGTGGTTGCCCGAGGTCAGGCGCCTTGAGCTGCAGTGGCTCGATGGAATCCGTCAGACCTTCGAACGCTACGGGTTCTGCTCGATCGAGACCCCGTCCGTCGAGGCGCTCGACGTCCTTTCCGCCAAGGGGGAGACTTCCCAGGAGGTCTACACGCTGCGCCGGTTGCAAGCCGACGCTGGTGGCGACAACGACGGCAGCGATGCTCGTCTCGGGCTGCACTTCGACCTCACGGTGCCCTTCGCGCGCTACGTCGCCCAGCACTTCAACGACCTGGTCTTTCCCTTCAAGCGCTATCAGATCCAGCGGGTGTGGCGCGGCGAACGCCCCCAGGAAGGCCGCTATCGCGAGTTCACCCAGTGCGACATCGACGTCATCAACGTCGACCAGGTACCGCTGCACTTCGACGCCGAACTCCCGCGGATCATCCACGAGATCCTGACCGGTCTCGGCCTGCCCGCCTGGTCGCTCAACATCAACAACCGTAAGGTCCTGCAGGGCTTCTACCAGGGGCTGGGCATCGGCGATCCCCTCGGTGTCATCCGCATCGCGGACAAGATCGACAAAATAGGCACGAGAGGCGTGGGCACATTGCTTGCCTCCGAGCTCGGCCTGCACACCGAACAGGTCACCGCATGCCTGGATCTGGCGCAGATTCGAGGCACTGATACGTCAGTGATCGATGACATCACCCGACTTGGGTCCAAATCCGACCTGCTCGCCGAGGGCCTCGATGAGCTGGCGTTCGTGCTGGACTCACTGTCGGATCTGCCGACCGGCAGTGTCGTGGCCGATCTGTCCATCGCGCGGGGTCTGGACTACTACACCGGCACTGTGTACGAGGGGAAGTTCGCTGACTGGCCGAACTACGGCAGCATCTGCTCCGGTGGCCGGTATGAGAACCTGGCTGAATCCTTCATCCGGCGCAACCTGCCTGGCATTGGGCTGTCCATCGGCCTGACTCGAATCTTCGCCAAGCTCGTCACCGAAGGACTCCTCCAGACCGGCGCCAGCTGCCCCAGCGATGTTCTCGTGGTGGTCCCCAACGACCAGCGACGTTCCCATGCGGCGACTACCGCCGCCCAGCTGCGCGCCCGCGGACTCAACACCGAGCTGTACCACCAACCCGACAAACTGGCCAAGCAGATCCGCTACGCCTCCCGGAAGGGCATCCCGTTCGTGTGGTTCCCGCCGTTTGAGGACGGCCAGCCACACGAGGTCAAGGACATGGCCTCCGGTGACCAAACCGAGGCCGACCCCGCGAGCTGGCAGCGATCCTGAACCAGCCCGCACATGCTCAGCGATCGGTGATACGTCCGCGGTTGACGTCGATGTGCCGATTGGTCTGTACCGATTCGAGCATCCGGCGGTCGTGCGTGACCAGCAGCAACGTGCCCGGGTACGTCGTGAGCGCTGACTCGAGCTGCTCGATGGCAGGTAGATCGAGGTGGTTGGTCGGCTCGTCCAGGACCAGCAGATTCACGCCGCGCGCTTGCAGCAGGGCGAGCGCGGCCCGAGTGCGCTCGCCGGGTGACAGCGTCGCCGC
>JBGSWT010000901.1:0-2008 GCA_041751815.1 Pseudonocardiaceae bacterium | reverse complement strand
TTCGAGGGTGAGCAGGTCGGTCACCGGCAGTCGGGCGGCCAGCGTGGCCACGCTGTGTGGCCAGCCTGTGATCCTCCCGTTGTGGCTGAACAGCCAGCGGTCGGTGCTAAACGGGGCGCAGGCGGTGTCGATCACCGGCATCCCGGGCGTTGCCGAACGCACGGCAGCGAGCACTGCGCTGCTGCGCACCTCGCCAGCCAGCGCGGCGAACGACGGATCGGACCACATCGGGACCGCACGCCGATACCGGACCGGCGTGGTTGCACCGTCGGGATACCAGCCTGCGCCGAACCCGTCGATGTTGATCGTTCCACCGCCTCGCATGTCGGCCGGGGCGTAGGTTTGCCGCAGCAACGAGTGCGGCGGGTTCAGCAACAGCGTCGCCAGGTCCAGCGGCGGTCCGAGGTAGGCCAGGTGTCGGCACACGATCAGTCCAGCTCGCCGCGGCGAGCGTCCCGGGCGCAGCGGAAACCGGTGAAGATCTGCCTGCGCACCGGGTGATCCCAGTTGCGGAAGGTACCCCGGCAGGTTGCCGCGTCGGTGCCGAACGAGCCGCCGCGCAGCATCCGGTAGTCCCCGCCCAGGAACACCTCGGAGTACTCCCGGTACGGGAACGATGCGAAGCCTGGGTAACCGGAGAAGCCCGAGGACGTCCACTCCCATACGTCACCGATCAGCTGGTGCACGCCCAGCGGGGATGCCCCGGCCGGATAGCTGCCCGCGGGCGCGGGTTGCAGATGCCGCTGTCCCAGGTTGGCGTGTGCTGGGGTGGGGTCCTCATCGCCCCAGGGAAAGCGGCGGGAACGTCCGGTGGCAGGGTCGAATCGGGCAGCCTTCTCCCATTCCACCTCGGTGGGCAGGCGTTTGCCCGCCCACGCTGCGTATGCCTGCGCCTCGAAGAAGCTGACGTGCATGACCGGCTCGTCGGGCGGGACCGGTTCGGTGATGCCGAAGCGGGTGCGCCACCACGACCGGCTGTCGAGGTACCAGAACTGCGGGGCCATCAGGCCCGCAGTGCAGCGGTGTGCCCAGCCTCGCTCGCTCCACCACTGCGGGTCGTCGTAGCCGCCGTCGGCGAGAAACCGCTGGTATTCGTCGTTGGTCACCGGGGTGGTGTCCAGCCAGTACGCGTCGGTATAGGTGCGATGTGCGGGACGCTCGTTGTCCAGCGCCCAGGGATCGGTGGAGGTCCCCATGGTGAATTCGCCGGAGGGCACCAAGACCTCGGCGGGCAGATTGGTGGCCCGCTGCGGTGCAGGGGCAGGGGCGTGCAGCGCGGCAGGGCCGACGCGAAGCTGGTGGGTGGCCAGCATGGTCTCGTCGTGCTGCTGCTCGTGTTGCACCATCATCCCGAACGCGAACCCGTGCGCCACGAGTCTGCGGCCTTCCAGCGGGGTGCGCTCCAAGGCGTCAAGCACCTTGTGGCGGACTTCGCCGAGGTAATCCCTGGTCTCAGCCGGTTTGAGCAGTGGCAAAGCGGACCGGCCCGGCCTCGGCTGCTTGAACGCGTCGTAAAGGTGGTCGATGTCTGCCCGGACGGGCTCACGCCCGGCCACATCCCGGACCAGCCAGAGCTCCTCCTGGTTGCCGATGTGAGCCAGGTCCCATACCAGCGGGGACATGATCTCGGAGTGCTGGCGGACCAGATCGCCGTCGTCCACCGCATCAGTCAGCGCGGTGCTGCGGGCGCGGGTGCGCTCGAGCTCAGCGGCGAGGTGGTCGCGCAGGGCGGCGGTACTCAGCTCGGTGATCGGCGTGCTCACGGCAGTGGTCCTCCGCTCAGTCCTGGGGGCCGGGTTCCGTTACGGGGGCAGGGGTCCTGCTCGACCATGTCGTCAGCCGGACAGCGACCACGGCGGACCCGTCCTTCGCTGATCTCCTCCACGAGCTGCTGCACCCCGGCTGGCGCATCGAGCGCCGGCAGGGCATGGCAAGCCAGCTCGAACACCGCGACCGCGGCCGTGGCGAGCGTGTCGTCGCGCAGGCCACGTTCGGCCGCTTCCCTCCA
>JBGSWT010000900.1:0-2317 GCA_041751815.1 Pseudonocardiaceae bacterium | reverse complement strand
ACGTCCGGCGCGATCGGCAGCAACAGCACCGCGACGAACACCCCGCCGACGTACTCGCTCGCACCCGTGAGCGAACGACGCAGCCGCGTGCTGATCACGTCAGTCCCTGGCGGTCGGCCTCGTACTCGGTCAGCGCGGTACCGATGGCCGGGAGCCAGTGCTTGGACCCCTCACTTTTCTCGTTCTGCACGAACCATTCGTAGCCCGGTGATCGTGGTCGCTTCATCCGGGGATAGGAGACGTCGGCCCTGGCTGGGAAACCTGCGAGGGCGGTCCGCACTCCCGACAACACCGTTGCGAAGCCCGGCGTCATGGCGTTCTCGAACTGCTCGGCCAGGCCGTCCGGATCGGCGCTGTCCGGCCGTGCCTCCAGCATGAGCAACCGGTCGCGCATCTGCGCGCCCGTGCAGAACCATGTCGCGTCGTCATCCATGCGGAGCTCCACCGAGCCGAACCCGAGCGGCTTGCCCATCCCGATCCGGTGCCGCGCCGGGTGGCCCTCCGTGCCGCAGTGCCGCGGGTCGAGCAGCCAGAGCAGCGCGCCCAGCTCCATCGGATGGACGTCGGTCACCTGCAGCACGAACCGGAAGGTCGCCTTCGGCCGGACCCATCCGTGCAGGGTGGCGTTCTGCGAGTCCTGCTTGGCACGTTCCTGTTTCGTCTCGTGGTCGATCGGCGGTACGTAGTCGAACGCGGCTCGCAACTCGTCGAGCCCGAGGTTCTCCAGACCCTGGTGGTGTGGAAAGATCTTACGTCCGCGCAGACGCTGCGACCTCGTGTCGAACAGCGCACCGCGTTTCGGTCGTGCCGTCGGATCGTCGGGTGCCAGGTAGAAACGACCCTGTGACGGTTTGGGCGTGGCCAGCGGTGGGATCGTCAGCGGCGCGAGCGGTTCTACCGCGCTGTCCGCTGTGGGTGTCTCGACGCGAACGACACGCACCTGGCCACGGTGTGCCGACGGCTCCGGCCGGTCGGGTGCGGGTTGGGACTTGTTCCACGTCCAGCCGAACAGGCGGTCGGCTGGCGAGAGCTCGTCGATGTTCGCGGCGGGGTGCAGCGTCTCGTCGAGCAACTCGGCGGGTGAGGCGTGGTGGAGCAACCGGCTGACCATGACCGGACGCAGCCGGTTGCTCGGTTCTGCCCAGCAGGTGAACAGCCTTCCCGGTGGCGGTGGGATCACCAGGTCGGGCCCGACCCACTCCGGTACATCCGGCGAGCCTGGCGTGTCGTAGAGGTGGCGTGACCACGCCGTGCGTCCGGGGTCGCTGCCCTGGTACTCCCACGGTTTCTTGTCGGCCCACACGTCGTCGCTGCCTGCGTGCTGGTGGATGGCGCGCTGGTGCGCGACGAGATCGCACAACCCGGCAATGAGGGTTTTCGATTTTTCCGCGGACAGGGTCGTCGACGGCTTCTGTTCCATACCGTCGCTGAGGACCTCGGTGACGAACAGCCGTTCGGCCAGCTTGCCCTTGATCGTCGGCCCGGTGATGTGCAGCCGGCCGCGTACCGCATGCCGACCGGCGCCGGGCTCAGGCGCCGTGCCGCGAACGTGCAGTGAGACGACCTTCCAACCGCGCGCGTCGGGGGAGTGCTCCACCACGGCGTCGGCCTCCTGGGCGTGGGCGAATCCGTCGGGGAGGCTCGACGGCCGGTGGTTGCCGTGGTTCATCCATGCCGGGAGGATGACCGCGGCCGATCCCGACCTGCCGTCGGCGCGTAGCTCACCGAGGAGCATGACGCGGCTGTCGGGTCGAACGACCGCAGGTTTCAGTGTCGCCGCAGCCTCCACTTCGGAGCGGTAACCCAGCGGCGTGTCGTGCTGGAACACCCCGAACCTGGAGTCGGTGACCGCTTCGTAGATCGTCCGCAACATGCCTTTGATCTGGGTGGGGGCCAGATCGACGACCTGTTTCCCGTTCGGGCCGGGACAGGTCGCCACCTCCAGATGCCGGTGCCTCTCGACCTCCTCCCGCTCGCGCATGAGCAGCAGTGGCGTCACCGCCGTCATGGTCATGGTGATCTCGCCGCTCCACAGTTGGTCGTGCCAGCGATGATGCCCGGCGGGGCGGTCGTCACGCAGGCCCTCCGGCATGTCCCGCCGCGGGAGGGCCGGAATGAAGTTGTACGGGTTGTGGAAGGGCATCAGGCTGGCCTCGTTCCGCGGGTCGGGGTGGTGGTCTCGATGGCGACCAGGCGTTCCTCGACGATCTCGGCGTTGCCGTAGCCGTCCTCGGTGACGTACTCGCGGTAGACCAGCGACAGGTACGCCTCCGGCCAGCCCCGCTCGGGCGCGCCGGGCGGAGGCAGCGGGCCGCGC
>JBGSWT010000899.1:0-4797 GCA_041751815.1 Pseudonocardiaceae bacterium | reverse complement strand
CCCGCCAGGGCCGCCAACAGCTGCGCGGCCGGCAGGGCAGCCATCTGATCGGGTTGTTGACCGCAGCCGGCACGGCGGTGGCGCTCAGTTCTGCCACGCTCGCCGAGGCGCTGTCCTCCGGTGGTCGAACCGGCGGGTGGCCGCCGGATACTCCCCCCACCCCATTCGGCGATGCCGTGGGCAGCACACTGGCGCTGTCCTACGGCGGGCATCTCGACCCGCAGCGGTCCCTGGGCCAGGCCTTCGCGGTCGCCCTCGTCGCGCTCGGAGTGATCGCGGTGGTCGCACTGCGCCGCGGGTTCGGCCCGGTGACCGCCTGGTCGGCGTGGAGTCTGGTGACGATCGGTGCGTTTCTGACCCCCGGGTCGGGGCTGGATTCCTTTGTTACCGGGTTCTTCTATAACGCCCAGATGCGGGTGTGGTCTCACGTGTCGCTGCTGGTACCGGTCCTTGCCGGGCTTGGCGTGGTGCTCACCGCGAGCTGGTGTGCCGTCTGGTTGCGTCGCCATTCCCGCGCCCCGGCTCGGCCGGTGGCGGCCCTGCTGGTGGTGCTGGCCTGGTTGGCCTACCTGGTGGGACCGGCCGGGCGGTATGCCGACACCAACACGACCGCGGTGGCGTCGCGCTACCGCAGCCCCGACTTCGTCCGGGTGGACGCCGATGACCGGCACGCCATCAGCTGGCTGGCACAACACATCCGCCCAGGTCAGCGAGTCCTCAACTCGCCCAACGACGGCTCCACCTACCTGTACGTCGAGCGCGGCATCCCGATGCTGAACGTGGCAACCCTGGGACTGGACTCCGTGCCCTACAGCTACCGGCTCCTGGAGTCGTTCCGCTCCTACCCGACCGACCAGCAGCTGCGCGACGTCCTGCTGCAGTACAACGTGGCCTGGGTGTACGTCGACTCCCAGGCGCCGATGATCGGTTCCAGTGGCTCGCCCGGGGGCTGGGCCGGCAACGCTGGCTTCACCCTGGCCCCCGGCCTTGCTGACCTCACCGGGCTGCCCGGGCTGGTTCCCGTCTTCACCAGCGGCTCGGTCACTGTCTACTCCCTCGACCTCGGCACGCTGCGGGCGCTTCCGGGGCGCCCGGTAGGCCAGCGGTAGTGACTAGCGTGCAGGCCATGCGGGCGGTGGTGACCGGAGGGGCCGGCTTCATCGGTTCGCACCTGGTCGACGCGCTCGTCGATGCCGGTGCTGAGGTGCTGGTCGTCGACGATCTGAGCCGGGGCATGCTGACCAACCTCGAGGCCGCGCTGGATCGCGGCGCCCGGCTGGTCACGCTGGATGTCCGCGACGGTCTGGCGGTCGTCGAAGCGTTCCAGTCCTTCCGGCCCGAGCTGGTATTCCACCTTGCGGCCCAGATCGATGTCCGGGTCTCGATGAACGACCCAGCGCGCGATGCGGCCGTCAACGTGCTCGGGTCGCTGAACGTGTTCTCCGCCGCGCATGCCGTCGCCGCGCGCCGGGTGGTGAACACCTCGACCGGTGGTGCGATCTACGGGGAGTCCGAGGTGGTGCCTACCTCGGAAGCCGTGTGCGCCGACCCCGTTTCGGCCTACGGTCTGAGCAAACTCACCGCGGAGCGCTACGCCGGCTGGTTTCGCCGGTGGCGCGGGCTGGACGTGGTGACGTTGCGGTACGGCAACGTCTACGGCCCGCGCCAGGATCCCCGCGGTGATGCCGGTGTCATCGCGATCTTCTGCGATCGGGTGCTGACCGGACGCAGACCAACCGTCTACGGCGACGGACGGCAGACCCGCGACTACGTGTTCGTCGCCGACATCGTGGCAGCCAACCTGGCTGCGGTCCGGGCCAGTGAGCCGGCGTACGGCGAGTACAACGTCGGATCCGGCGCGGAGGTCACGGTGCTGGAGCTGGCCCGGGCGGTCGCGGCGGCAGCGGGCGTCGATCCGGTGGACTTCGAGCCCGACTTCGCCCCGGCCCGCCCCGGCGACCTGGTTCGCAGCTGCCTCGACGTCACCCGCGCCCGAGGTGATCTGGGCCTGCCACCACCCACGCCGCTGCCCGAAGGGCTCGCTCACACTGTGGATTGGGTCCGCCGAACGATCGGGTAGCAATCCGGGTGCCGCCTACTCCTCAATCTGAGCGGTCATCTTCGGCCGTACGTCGCCACGATTTCGTGTATCCGGGACATCAGGTGCCTATCGGCTGCGCGGGCCGCTCTGGTCCATCCTCGATGGGTGAGTTCTGCGCTGATCTCCTGGTAGTACCGGCGTTCTTCGTCGAAGCGCTGGCCAGAGCGTGCTCTGGTCGATGAATCGTTGCCGGCATGTCGACGGTAGTGAAATGCGATCTCCGCAGGAAGCGCGATGGTACCGCCGGCCAAGAGCATATCGATCGTATGGCTGAGGTCTGAGATCGCATCGATATCGCGGCGCGCGCGGGTCCGCTCGATGACGTCTCGGCGGAAAGCCAGGGACGGCCAGTATGCCCAGTTGCCTCGCAGCAAGCTTGCGACGGCATCCTCGCCGCCTATTTCGCCGCGCCGGCGGGCCGCCCACGATGCGACCCGTTTGACGCGATCCACGAGTGGGGTGATGGGCTCATCGAGTGCGTCGATGACGGTCACTCCGGGTTGCACGACAATGGCGTCCGGGTGGTCGTGGAACGATTTTTCGACCACTTCGATATAGTTGGGCAGCAGCAGATCGTCGGCCCCCACGCTGGTGACATAACGCGTTGCACTCTGGGCGCCGAGCTGCAGGGAATGGTAGAGGTTGCCAGCCATACCGAGGTTGCGTTCGTTTCGTATATACCGTATACGGGCGTCATCGAGCTGGTCGATGTGGTCAGCGGCCTTCGTGTCCGGGTTGCAGTCATCGATGACGGTCATCGTCCAGTCAGCCCGATTGAGCCGTTGCGCGCTCGCGATCGTGGCGAACAAGTAATGATCTGCGCCGTAAAAGGGGACGACAAAATGGACAGTGGGGAGATGGCTCGAGTGTGATGTCATGGCCGCAGCTTCCGGGAGCGCTCAGAGCGGTCGGTCTGCACGATCTCTGACCAGTCGCCGGTCGCGGTTGGCCGACTCGGCGTCCCGCAACGCCACGGTACGAGCCAGATCGGTCAGGTGGTTGCTGATCTCGCGCTGGCGAAGGTAGGTGTTCAGCATGCCGAACACAAAGGCGACGACCAGCAGGTAGACCACGAGGTCGGTGCCGCGCCCGACACCGACCTGCTGGGCGATCCACGTCATATCGTCCGGCCGCAGGACGGCGTAGATGTTCACCACGATGAACGCGAAGAACGCGATCCGCTTACTCGCGCGGATGCGGACGTTGTGGGCGCGGCGTACGAAGTAGACCAGAGCACCCAGTGCCGCGAGAAGGAGAATGATCTGCACGATCATGGCACGCTCACCTCTGGTATACGGCCAGGTCGAACAGGATGTTGATCCCGTTGATGAGGGACTGGCCCTTGCTTCGTGAGTACTCGGTATAGCGAATCGTCACGGGGAGCTCCCGCACCGTCCACGGCGACCGCGCCAGCAGCGAGACGATCTCCGATGCGTGGGCCATGCCGTTCATCTTGATGCGCAGCTGGTCCGCGACCGTGCGGTTGAAGACCCGCAGCCCATTGTGCGCATCGGTGAGGCGCATAGTGCGCGCCGCCGGGCTCAGCGCCACCACCAAGCGCAGCACGGCGCGCTTGAGCAGCGGCACCCGGTGTCCCTCGTGCTGACCGAGGAAACGGGAGCCCAGGACGACATCCGCGAGTCCGCTGCGGGCTGTGTCGACCATGCGCGCGGCATCGGCGACCCGATGCTGGCCGTCCGCGTCGAAGGTCACGAAGAATCGCCCGCCTGGCCGAGCCAGTGCGTAGCGCAATCCGGGCTGCAAGGCCGCACCCTGTCCCAGGTTGATCGGATGCCGAACCAGGTGCGCGGCGGTCGTGGCGATCTGGGCCACGGACCCATCGGTGCTGCCGTCGTCCACACAGACGATGTTGCGGAACGTCGCCTGCAGGTCGGCGACCACCTGGGCGATGACGTTGTCCTCGTTGTACACGGGAATGATCACCCACGTGTCGTCATTGTCCATCTGCGACTCCTCCGACCGCCGTGCGTGGCGGCGCAGGTTAGCAGTGCCGGCGCGGCCGCCGGGCCCGACGTGGGTTTCAGACCCGCGCGAGTGGGGTTCCGTCTCGCCGTGCACGCTCGGCGACTACCCTCACGCCCGTGAGTAGTCCCCAGCCCGATCTGATCGTGGTCGGTTCCGGCTTCTTCGGTCTCACCGTGGCCGAGCGGGTCGCCAGCCAGCTGGACCGGCGGGTCCTCGTGCTGGATCGCCGCCACCACATCGGCGGCAACGCCTACTCCGAGACCGAGCCCGAGACGGGGATCGAGGTGCACCGCTACGGCGCGCATCTGTTTCACACCTCGAACAAGCGGGTCTGGGACTACGTCACGGCGTTCACCGACTTCACCGGTTACCAGCATCGGGTGTTCACCATCTATCAGGGCCGGGTTTACCCGATGCCGGTGAACCTGGCGACCATCTGCGAGTACTTCGGCGAGTACCTGACCCCGGACCGGGCCCGAGCGCTGGTTGCCCAGCAAGCCGCGGAGATCGAGGGCAAGGACGCGGCCAACTTCGAGGAAAAGGCGATCTCGCTGATCGGACGCCCGCTGTACGAGGCGTTCGTCAAGGGCTACACCGCCAAGCAGTGGCAGACCGATCCCAAGGAACTGCCTGCGGCCAACATCGCGCGCCTGCCGGTGCGCTACACCTTCGACAACCGCTACTTCAACGACACCTATGAAGGACTACCG
>JBGSWT010000898.1:0-2938 GCA_041751815.1 Pseudonocardiaceae bacterium | reverse complement strand
GCGGGATCGCGCAGCAGCTCGTCCGCCCGTCGCCGCAGCGGCGTCAGTGCTTCGACGACGGCCTCGGCCACGTCTGCCTTGAGGTCGCCGTAGCCGCGGCCGTCATATCCCGCGGCCGCGTCGACGGGGGTGCGACCGGTCACCGCTCCCAGGATCGACAGCAGGTTGGACACCCCGGGTTTGGCCTCGGGGTCGTAGCGGATGTCACGTTCGGTGTCGGTGACCGCACTGCGGATCCGCTTGGTGATGACGGCCGGGTCGTCGAGCACGTTGATGACGCCGTTGGGGTTGGCACCGGACTTGCTCATCTTGGCCGTCGGGTCCTGCAGGTCCATGATCTTGGCCGTGGTGGCGACGATGTGCGCCGCCGGCACGGTGAGCGTGGGGCCGAACCGCGCGTTGAGCCGCTGCGCCAGGTCGCGGGTCAGTTCGAGGTGCTGGCGCTGGTCCTCGCCGACCGGCACCACGTCGGCGTCGTACAGCGTGATGTCCGCGGCCTGCAGCACCGGGTAGGTGAACAGCCCGACACTAGTGCGGTCGGTGCCGTGGCGGGCGGACTTGTCCTTGAACTGGATCATCCGGCCGGCCTCGCCGAAGCCGGTGAAGCAGGAGAGCACCCAGGCCAGCTGGGTGTGCTCGGCGACGTGGCTCTGCACGAACACCACCGAGCGGTCGGTGTCGATGCCGGCGGCCAGGTACTGCGCCGCGGTGCGCCGGGTGCGCTGCGAGAGCACCGAGGGGTCGGTCTCCACCGTGATGGCGTGCAGGTCGACCACGCAGTAGTACGCCTGGTGGGTCAGGCCCAGCTTCACCCACTCCACCAGGGCGCCGAGGTGGTTGCCGAGGTGCAGGCTGTCCGAGGTGGGCTGCATCCCGGAGAACAGCCGGGTGGTCGCACCCGGCGCGTCGGCCCCGGCGGGCAGGCCGGGCAGGAGGTCGGCGGAGGTCATTGCCGGTCATCATGGCAGTTCCGGCTGTGACACAACGCGGGCCACGACAGCCGTTCTCGGCCACGATGGGTATGCTGGCATACCATGAAGCGAACGACGCTGAAGCTGCCGGAGCAGCTCGACGCCCGTCTTCGGCATGAGGCTGCGCGACGAGAGATCACCGTGTCGGAACTGACCCGCGAGGCCATCGAGGCTCATCTGGGCGGTCAACCCACTGGACGTCGCCGGTTCCTGTCCGCCGGAGCCGGACACAGCGGACGTGACGACATCTCGGAACGTATCGAGGAGCTCCTTCGCCAGGAGGTGACTCCGTAGCGGTCGTCGTAGACACGGGCCCGCTGTTCGCTCTTCTCGACGCCGACGACAAGCATCACGCCACGTGCCGGGACTTTCTCGAGACCTACGAGGGTGTACTCGTCGTCCCCACGCTCGTGATCTCCGAGGTGGCGCACTTCACGACGCGTCTGGGTGTGGATGCCGAGCTGCGCTTTCTGGTTGACCTGGCGCAAGGACTCTTCGCGGTGCAGAACGTCGGTGCGGGTGATTGGCTGCGGATCGCGGAGCTCATCGCGCAGTACCGAGACCTCCGGCTGGGCACCGTTGACGCCTCCGTCGTCGCGGCGGCCGAGCGCCTCGGAATCACCGACATCGCCACCCTGGACCATCGCGACTTCCGCGCGGTGAGGCCGCGCCATGCACCCGCGTTCCACCTGCTGCCCTAGGGGCAGGCGTCGGCGGCACCACATCTCAATCCCGTTGCTGCCCTGAACGCAGACCACGTAGACCGAACAACAATGCGGCAGGGAAGGCAGCCAGGAAGATCCCCCTGATGACGTCGATGCCCGAACTCCATTCCTGTCGGTAGAACAACCACCCGGCCAGCGCCAACGTGGCCGCTCCTGCAGCGACTCCGGTGACACGCAGGGCGACCTGGCGTAGATCGCGCGGCGGCGTGGGCATGGCGTGGGATGCGGGAAGGCCCTCCCAGTCGCTGCTGCACGTCACAACGAGGCATGCAGTGACGGCTTGACGGAGGGATCGTGGGTTACCGGACCGGGAAACCATGGCGAGTTTAGCTTCCTGCAGTGCCCACCAGAGGCCGAACAAAGCGGCGCGGCCACCACTCTCCTCGGCAGCCTTCTCGCTGTACGGACTCACCAGCCAGAGACGGTACACATCGTCCTGCAGCTGCGTCACCTGTCGCTGCACCCGCTGTGTCACCAGCCACGGGTCATGCGCAGCCGCGAATTCTCCTCGGACGAGGCGCGCGGCAGCCAGGGTGAGGTAGGTGGCTGGGCTGAGCCTCCGGTACAACTCTGTGACGCTGAGCATCGAGATCACGATGATCCCCGCGCCCAACAGGGTGATGAGCGAGCCCCACGGTTGAGACGAAGAATCAAGGGCGTCGACAAGCCCGCGATCAACCAGTGATCCAAGGGAGGCAACAATCACGAGGGCGCAGCCGCCGATGACAACAAGTCGAAGCCAGAATTTTTCATAGACCCACAGGGCATAGCCGAGGTTGACCACCATCTGCACACTGCGAATGACCGGATCAGCACGCCCGGCAGTCATTGCCGCTCGGGCTCGACAACGCCGGCGGCCGAAGCGCCCCCACGGCGTACGAACGCGAGCAGACGGGTCGTAGAGACTTTGTGTGCTGTACGTCAACACCAAGACAAGAGGAAGAAGGAAGGAGACAACCAACAGCCACCCCCAGGCTGCCGATAGGGCAGCCGACATCGTCACGTCGCAACACTGCCACGATTGCCGTTACCCGATCAAATGGTTACGTTGCGGAGCGCGGTCAGGACGATATGACGTGCAGCAGCAGACCCTGCATCGGGTGCACCGGCAGCATCGGCAGACCGATCGTCGTGAGCACCCGGCCCGGTAGTTCGATCCCACCGGCGGCGAGCCACGGCGGGGCACCGATCCACATCCCCGGCGGCAGCCCGTCGCCGGTGAGGTCGACCACCTCGACCCGG
>JBGSWT010000897.1:0-5226 GCA_041751815.1 Pseudonocardiaceae bacterium | reverse complement strand
TTCAGCCAATGCAGCATGAGGTGGCTTGACATCACCCCCGCAGAGCGACG
Organism: Pseudonocardiaceae bacterium; assembly: GCA_041751815.1. Lineage (GTDB taxonomy): Bacteria > Actinomycetota > Actinomycetes > Mycobacteriales > Pseudonocardiaceae. The sequence goes on along the minus strand of JBGSWT010000897.1, from coordinate 5,176 downwards.
CCGAAGGGCCACAAAACCTTCATCTCCTACAGAGCATTGCGTCAAGGAGTTCTACCTACCTTCAACCCCTCTCCACATTCGTGGCACACATCAAATAAATAAGTTGCGCTAAGCGGCATCTGCGCTGGTCAGGGCGTTGGCGACCTTCGAAAACAAAGGACTTATTTAATTGCAGCTACTAAGATGGTACTGCAGGGTATCCGATTGGACCATACAGCTAATGGACTGTACCTGGCGTCTTACGTGATTGTTGACTCGGCGGAGATTCCGCTACTGGCGCGCCAGATGATGGTCTACTAGCTCGACTACTACCTTCATGTTTGGTGAATCCAGCTGGCGTCTGACCTGTGCGATAAGACGTGTACGAAGACGATTCTGTGCTTTTGGGCCGAGCTGATCATACGGCGTCTTCTCAAGCTCGATGTCTTTCGCCGCTCTTGATATCGCCGCCTCAACTAGAGCTGTTTCGTTCGAGAGTATGAGACCATGCGACTCAGCTATCGACTGAGCAGAAAGCACAGGGTCAGGCGCAAGCAACCCCATAAGCTGAGCGAGATCCTCTGGCGCGACGCTGCCAGCGTCGACAAGCTTCAGCGCCGCAGCTATCTGAAAAGATGATACCGAGAACTTACCTAGAGGTAGGCCCTGCTCAGATGCGCAGCGTCGCACATCCGTCATCCACACGTTCGCCGCGCGGGCTACCGGAATACCTAGAGCTGCCAAGCCCTTGACCTGGACAGCAACCCCAAGCCTGACAACACCCCTTGCCGACGATGCTTTTAGCCCTGCCGCTATCAGCTCGGTCTCAAGCTTCAGCTCGAACGGAGAGGGCTTAGCGCGCGCACTCTTGCGCTGATGTGCGAACCCGCCAATCCACTCGTGGACTTCCCCAGTACGCGACCGTTTCAGGACTGACTTGTCGGCGTCGTGAAAAGAGATGTGCTTGCGGCCGCGCTCGACACTGCGGAAATTGTGCCTTGCGCTGCTATCGACGACGTACACCACGTACCTCGAATCAGTGCGAACAGTTTGGATTTCTGGAAGCCGCTTTATGGACGTAAAACTGTCTCGGGCAGTCATTAGAACAGCTGCTACGCTCCCCGCTCTACTAACAAGTGGGTGTCCACGCTGTGGACGATTCTCGTAGTACAGCAAGGCGCTAGCCCAGGTTCCAGCAGATATTTGCATAGCATTAACTGCCGCCCAGAAGCCACCTCGACGGTTAGCCAGTACATCTATCGCTTCGCGAGAAGCACCTGCGTGACGCGTCGGCGGGCGCGGGACTTCCATACCTAAACTAAGTGCCTGAAACGACGAGTAAAGCCAAGGGTTTAAGTATTTCTGTTGAGCGTCAGACCCGATAAATACGATGTGCTTAAGATCTCTCCATTCGAACATGCTTGATTGGCACCGAAATAGATCGTTCCTATCATGGACGTTACCGAGTATATCGATACCGCCAACGAAGTTGCCTAGGATCTCTTGTTCGTCCGCGACGATAATTTCGTCATGCAACAGGACTTCCTCGCGATATTCGAGATACGAAACTAAGTCCAGTGGCGTCTTAAGGAAATCGATCATCATGTGTAGATCTTGTACTGAGATCACAAGTGGTACAGCTCGTTTCGGAATAATTTCATTCCGCCAAAGTCGTTCGAGGCTAGTGGTTACGCCGCCCATGTCGTCAGCCGTCGGCACGACGATATACGCCCGCCTTATGGCCTTGGAGCCGAGGAGAAGGGCTTCGTTACTGCTATTCCGCAGCTTGACTTTGCCGAGCCGCTCAAGCGCTAATAGTAGACGGGTCGCCTGGTAGTAGCCGTCTCCGATTGTTTTCTTGAGATCAGTGATCGCGGCAGCGTCGCTCCCGTGCTTCGTCTGCGGAGTGATGAACCCACCTTTGCTCTCGACGATCAGAGCAATGTCTTGCCATACTATAACCCCATCGACTTCGATAAGCTCTGCATGATTTTCCAAGTGATATTTTCCGCCGAGTAGGTATTCACACCCAGGCAATGCGTTTCTCAAGCACTCCAACGCGGACTCCTCGAGTTCCTGACCGCGTGCGCGGAAGTATGGCTCTCCAAAAGCGTCAGAGAACTTACTTTCTAACGTTAGAGACAAATCTGTCGTAATGGAATGCGTGAGACAAATAAGATATCTATCTTTGATCTGCAACACAGGAGCGTATCCGAGCGGAGATTCGAAGATTGTGCGAGTGTTCGCGTTCGCTCCCAGAGTGCTATGAGAAGCAGCGAGAAGCTGGAGCCACTCGCGACCGTATGCCCAGGCCGCGGGAGGAAAGTTGGAAAAAAGTTCCTCCTCTTGCATCGTTATCAACTCTGCGAAGCGCTCGAGGAGCGTAGTCTCAGCTCGCGATAGTTCCACATAGTTTGGATTGCACAGCGTGAAGTCAGTGACAATGAGACCCAGGGTGCCGTCTATCTGGAGCGCGTTCTCTCGGAAGCTTACAAGCGCTGGACCCCATCGGTCCATTAGATTATTCATTATTCTCTTAAGGAACTGAATTTGTGGATGAGGCATGCCATGCTGCCTCATCCGATATGCAAGTCGGCTGCAGTAATCCCAGTCATATCGAGTATTGAATGATCCACGTGCAGCTTGCCAATGAGCAGCGAGCTGACCCCGAAAACCGGGCTCCGCCTCGAACGCCGCACTTGTATGTTCCGATACGAGACTCTTTTGCGCACTTGCGTGATAGAAATCAAGGATTCGGATCCGCCGCGCAAGTTGAAGGGCTCGAAGTCCGGTATGAAATCTCTGCCTTCTATAGAACTTCGGTGTCTCTATGCGACGTGAACATGAGGCAGCTAGCTCGATCTCATACGCGAACATGTTAGGTGATCCCGTCGGAGATCCCGCAGTCATGTCGTACTGGCCGAGTAAGATTGTCAGGACTACGTAGTCCTCTAGGCCTACGCGCTTTAATGCGGCTCGGAAGTCCGAAACCGCCTGATGCTGGAGGGAACTGCATCTGCGTATGAAATATTCGATATCTTTAGGATTCGGAACTCGACCCCGTCTTGGAGCCTCCGGTGTTTCGATAAAAGCCTCGTTTACCGATTGACGTGTCTGCTCTGAGTAGCTGCCACCGATTTCATTCAGTACTGAAATAACGTCGAGATAGTAGGGTGTATCTTGGGCTTGCGTTGCCAAAGGTTCCCTCCTGTCAAATTCTGCTTAACTGGAAGTCTATCACACCTTGAGGCCACCGAAAAGATCTTAACGGCTCGTGTGATCTCGTGACCGAACGAAGGTAGTCTCCTTTATCTGCTGAAGCCAAGGATCTACGGTGAACTTTTGTAGTGCCAGATCGTCAGAGAATTTTGGAGGGGACGTCCTACAGAGGCTGGTGCGTTGATGGCTGGCGAGTTCAGATTCCGGCTCAAGGCCCGGCAACGGTGGGATCAGCGAGGGGCTACACGAGCAAGGCCAGGTGCCTCGACGAAGTGGCGTCGACGATGAAGGGCTGATGCATCATGTGGATTGATCTTTGGTTTCAAGGGGTGGTGTACTCACCGGCTGATATCAAGGTCACATCTCCGTACGGGAGGGTCAGCGAGGCATCTTCGACGCCATCACTGCGGCAGCCTGCTGATCGGCGGCCGTCACCCACGCCGCATAAACGCGCAGTGTGGTCGATCCGTCGCCATGGCCCAGACGACCCGCGACGGTACGCAGGTCCACACCGGACGACAGCAATTCAGTCGCGCTGTAGTGGCAGGGCGACGCGCAAAGTCGTTTTGGCAGTTCAGGGGTGGTGTGAGGGGGTGGGGTGTCGTGTCGGTTCGGGGGGTGACGGGGCCGGTTTCGAGGTGGGTGGTGCCTGACCGCGCCTTGCCCGCACCTCCGATCCGGTGACGGTAAGTGACGAAAGCGGGGTGGGGGCGACGCACGGCCGGACACACCGCCGGTGACGGTGTGTGGTCACCGGGTGGTGGGTGAACGGGCGGGCATCTGAGACCGGACCGGGCCGGGCACCCCACCGGTGGTCACAGGGTGATCACGACAGGGTGGGGGTCGGGGTGGGGCAACGGAGCCGTGGTAGGACACGGGGCTTGTTCACGGTCCTGCGTCGAAACCGGTGGCTCCGTTGCCTGCTCAGTCTGTCATGGTCGCGCCCGCCGCGGCGCCCACCACCGACGATGCCGTCGCTGCGGCGGTGGCGGTGGTCTGGTGGAGTGTTTCGCCGGTGTCGTCGATCCCCGCAGCCGCCGGGGTGTGCGCCACTCGGTGGCGTCGATCCTGGGGTTGTGCACCGCGGCGGTGGGGTCGGGACGGGTGACGCTGGTCGAGATCACCGACTGGGTCACCCACGCCGACCCGCAGGTGTTGGCCGCTCTGGGGGTGCGCCGGGATCGGGAGGGCCGCTGCACCCCGCCGCACCCCGACACCGTCGAACGGGTCTTCGCCGCCCTGGGCGCCCAAGGGCTGGCCGACCAGGTGGGTGCCTACCTGGGGTGTCGGGCCGGGATCGGGCCGGTGGCCGCCCCGATCGACGCCCCGGTGCTGCTACCGGCGATCGCGGTGGACGCCCAAGGCCGTCAAAGGCGCGGTCGGTGACGACGGCCAGATCCCCTACCTGCTGGCTGCGGCCACCCACCAGAGCTCCACGGTGGTCGCCGAAGGGCTGGTCGGGGCGAAGTCCACCGAGGTGCCCGCGTTCGCCCCGCTGCTACGCGGGCTCGCCGCCCGCGCCGACGGTATCGGCGGGTGCGTGGTCACCGTGGACGCCATCCACACCGTGCGCGCCCACGCCACCGTGGTCACCCAGGAGCTGTTCGCGCACTACGTGATGACGGTCAAGGAGAACACCCCGAGCCTCTACGCGCGCCTCGACACCCTGGACCAGACCCAGGTGCCGATCACCCACCAGAGCGAGGAACGCGGCCACGGACGCCGGGAACGACGCACCATACGGGTCCTCGACGCCCCGGCCGACCTCGACTTCCCCGGCGCCGCGCAGGTGTTCCTGGTCGAGCGCTACACCACCCGCACCGTCTCCCAGACCCCTCAAGCGCACCACACCCGTCAAGCGCGCCAAGGGCGCGAAAGGAGCGAAGGGCGCGAAGGGGTCGCGGACCTACAAGAAGGTGCAGGTCCGCACCGCCGTCGCCGTGCTCGGGGTCACCAGCCTGTCCAGCCGGGAGGCCGC
>JBGSWT010000896.1:0-12008 GCA_041751815.1 Pseudonocardiaceae bacterium | reverse complement strand
GACCCGATCGCTCGAGACCTGGTGCTCACGCTGGACCGTCGCGCTCGCCGACGAGTGTGGGAGCTGGACAGCCTGCGTAACCGCTTCGGTATCGGCGGTCAGGGTCCTCGGAGTGTGGACAACTAGCTCGATCTTGACCGCACTGTCTGTCGGGTGAGCGCAGCAGAGCAACCACCCGACAGCAGTCCTCGGCCGAACAACAACCGCCAGACGATCCACGTAACCTGTGCGCTGCACCGAGGGCCGGCGAGATTCGCCAACCTCGTCGTCCGAAAGCTCGACAGGGAGATCGAGCTCGATCCGCACGTCCTGCGCCACGAGGCGCTCTGCTGTATCCCCTATCGAGTAGGGAGGGATTTGGAGGAATATCTCTGGGTCTGATGGCTAACCCGGACCTAAAAGGGCGATGGGGACAAGAGCATGCCAGGAAACCAGTGGTCGTGCCCAGGCGTATGGGGCGAGGTGCTGGGGGACCCGCGTGATATGGCGAAAGCTGAATTGCCTGAATCCTAATCTCCAGAAGGTGCAAGGGTCCACCCGCCGGAAAGATGCCTGAAACCGGCGCCGGTCCTGTGGCGGCATTCGACGTGTGCCGCTGCAACCTCCAGGACGCGGAGCGATGCTCAGTGAGAGCATTTAAGGAGATGAGTGGGGCGCCTAAGTCACGCTGACAACGTATGGCAGAGACGAACGTGGGATCGCCTACGGGGTGCGAGCCCTAGGGCGACACAGTGCCCGTAGTAGTCGCAGGAGTCACGACCTGCCAGGGAGGACGGGAAAGCCGTCTACAGGGCGAAGGGGCACAGGTGACCGGACACCAACGACCAGGAGGTATGCGAAATGCAGAACGCCGAGGTGGTGCTGGGTGTCCTCCGTGAACGCGGCAGGCGTGGCTTGCCGTGCGAGGAACTGTATCGACAACTGTTCAACCCGCAGTTGTATCTGCTGGCCTATGGGCGCATCTACTCCAACCAGGGAGCGATGACACCCGGGGTCACTCAGGAAACCGCGGACGGCATGTCACTGGGCAAAATCGAACGCATTATCGATGCGATGCGCCACGAGCGTTATCGATTCGCTCCGGTCCGGCGGATCTTCATCCCGAAACGCAACGGGAAGCTGCGTCCGCTAGGACTGCCGACGTGGTCGGACAAACTGGTCGGCGAGGTGGTGCGCCTGTTGCTGGAGGCATACTACGAGCCGCGGTTTTCCCGCCATTCCCACGGGTTCCGTCCCCGCCGTGGCTGTCACACCGCGCTGCGCGAGGTGGCAGAGATATGGACGGGGACGACCTGGTTCATCGAGGGTGACATCTCCGACTGTTTCGGCAGCCTCGATCACGACACACTGATCGAGATCCTGTCGGAGCGCATCCACGACAACCGGTTCCTGCGGCTGGTGCGCACCATGCTCGAAGCCGGATACCTGCAGGACTGGACCTGGGGGGCCACGCTGTCGGGCGCCCCCCAGGGCGGGGTGGTTTCCCCGCTGCTGTCCAACATCTACCTGCACAAACTGGACGAGTTCGTCGAAACGGTGCTCATCCCGGACTACACCCGGGGAGCGGGCCGGGCCGCCAGCCCGGCCTACTGGAAGATGGCCAACGAGCTGGCAGGAACCCGCCGGCGCGGTGACCGGGCGGCAGCCCGGGCGCTGCTTCAACGGATGCGCAGCCTGCCCAGCAAGGATCCTCATGATCCTGGCTACCGGCGGCTGCGTTACTCCCGCTACGCCGATGACCATCTTCTGGGATTCACCGGACCGAAGGCCGAGGCCGAGCAGATCAGACACGGCTGGCGGCGTTCCTGCGTGACGACCTCAAGCTGGAACTGTCCGCCGAGAAGACACTGATCACGCACGCCCGCACCCAGGCGGCGAGATACCTCGGCTACGAGATCACGGTGCAGCACTGCGACAGCAAGATGACCACCGGCGTGCGCAGGAAACAGCGTTGCGCCAACGGAAGAGTCAAGCTGCGTGTGCCCACCGGTGTGATCACGGCGAAATGTGCCCCCTACCTGCGGCGCGGCAAACCCGAACGCAGGACGACCCTGATCAACCTGGACGACCATAAAATTGTCCAGATCTACGGGGCCGAATACCGGGGCATCGTCCAGTACTACCTGCTCGCCACCGATGTCTACCGGCTCGACCGGCTGTGCTGGGTCGCGGGGACATCGATGCTCAAGACACTGGGTGCGCCATGAGGCGCACTGCTATATCGCCCGTCAAACGGGCAGAGATGAGAGGAGATTATCTCTGGATCTGATGCCTAACCGGAATCCGAAAGGATAATAAGGGAAAATAGCATGGCAGAAAACCGGCAGTCGTGCCCAGGCGTCCGGGACGGCGTGCCGGGAGATCCGCACGATACGGTGAAAGTCGGATTACCTGAATCCTAGTCTCCAGAAGGTGCAACTTGACGCCCGCCGGAAAGACGTCTGTAACCGGCGCCGGCCCCTGCGGCGCGATAGCTAGTGGCGTGCCGCAATCCTCCGGGGCGCAGGAGCGATGCCCTGTCAGGGCATTCAAGGAGGCGGACGGGACACCTAAGTCGTGCTGACGTATAGCAGTGTGAACATGGGATCGCCTAAGGGACGCGAGTCCTATGGCGACGGAGTGCCCATATGTAGTCGGCGGGGTAACGTCCGCCCAATCTGGAGACCGGGAGAGCCGGACCACAGGGCGAAGGGGCACAGGCGATGAACGATAAAGGAACCATGAGGTAAGCGGAATGCAGACAGCCGAAGTGGTACTTGGCGTTCTCCGCGAGCGCGGCAGGAAGGGCCTGCCGTGCGAGCAGCTTTACAGGCAGATGTTCAACAGGGACCTGTACTTTTTGGCTTACGGGAAAATCTACTCCAACAAGGGGGCGATGACACCGGGGGCCAGCGAGGAAACCGCTGACGGCATGTCCGAGGAAAAGATCGACCAGATCATAGGGCTGATGCGGCAGGAGAAATACCGGTTTGCTCCGGCCCGTCGCGTCTACATCCCGAAAAAGAACGGGAAGCTCCGCCCTCTCGGCATGCCGACATGGTCAGATAAACTCGTCGGCGAAGTGGTCCGCCTGCTGCTGGAAGCGTTTTACGATCCGCAGTTCTCGGGCAGCTCGCACGGGTTCCGGAGATTCCGGGGATGTCACACCGCACTGCGGGAGATAAGCAATACCTGGACCGGGACCACATGGTTTATCGAAGGAGACATCTCCGACTGCTTCGGGTCGCTTGACCACGATATCCTTCTCGGGATACTGGCGGAGAAAATCCACGACAACCGGTTCCTCAGGCTGATACGAAACATGTTGAAAGCCGGGTACCTCGAAGACTGGGAATATCGTGACACGCTCAGCGGCTGTCCGCAAGGCGGCACGGTATCCCCGATCCTTAGCAACATCTACCTGGACAAGCTCGACACATTCATCGAGCAGGAACTGATCCCGCGGTACACACGAGGAGCCCGCCGCAGACCCAATCCTGAATACGCCAGGATAGCAGGGCGACTGAGGCGCGCGCGGCGGCGCGGGGACCGGGCAGCAGCCCGAGACCTGGGAAAACAGCTGCGCACGCTTCCCCGTGACGACCCGATGGACCCCAGCTACCGCCGTCTGAAGTACAGCAGGTACGCAGACGACCACATACTGGGATTCATCGGGCCAAACGCCGAAGCCGAGGAGATCAAGGGCAATCTGGCCGCGTTCCTCCGGGAGACCCTCGGACTGGAACTCAACGACGCCAAGACCCTCATCACGCATGCCCGTAGCCAGCGGGCACGGTTCCTCGGCTATGACATCAGCGTCTGGCACTGCAACACGAAAATCACCAGCGGCCGCAGGGCGGCCAACGGGAAGATCGTGCTGCGCGTGCCGCCGGACGTGGTCACGGCCCAGTGCGCCCGCTACCGGAAACACGGCAAACCGTGGCACCGGTCCCGGCTCCAGAACCTCGACGACTACGACATCGTCAGGACCTACGGAGCCCAATATGCGGGTGTCGTCAACTACTACCTGCTTGCCTATAACGTATGGCGGCTGGGCCGCCTGCGATGGAACGCCCTGACCTCCATGCTCAAAACGCTGAGCGCCAAGCACGGCAGCACCGTCTCCAAGATCGCGGCCCGTCACAAGGCCAAAATCGAAACCAGGGACGGGCTGCGGACGTGCTTCGAGGCCAGGAAGCACCGCGAGGGCAAGCCGGACCTGGTAGCACGATTCGGCGGGATCATCCTGCGGCAAGACCGACGGGCGGTCATCCATGACCCTGCCCCGGTGCGTATCCCTGCACCATACAAGGAGTTGGTCCACCGGCTCCGCAAACAATGGTGCGAACTGTGCGAGACCGGGACCACGGTGACAGTCCACCAGATCACCGGCCTCAAACAGCTCGGGAAACCAGGACCGGGCCAGCCAGCGTGGGCCGCTCTCATGGCGAAAATGCGGCGCAAGACGCTTATAGTCTGCGCACCGTGCCATGACCACATCCACGCAAACCCGATCGCGCACGCGGCATAAATCGCTGGAAAGCCCGGTGCCCGGAAAGCGGGCACGCCGGGTTTGGAGGGAGGCTGCCCGGAAAAGGCCCGAGTTCACGCGAAATGAACCCGGGACCTCGCTGGGCAGCCCACCCTACCGGCAAAGCACAAGTCCTCGGTGTCGAAGGTGGCGGCCCGCCATAAGGCCAAGATCATGACACCACATGGACTGCGAACGTGCTTCGAAGCCCGTATCGAACGCGGTGCAGGCAAGCAACCACGGGTAGCACGGTTCGGAGGAATCCCGCTCAAAAAGCAGAAGCGCGCGGTCCTCGCTGACCTCGCGCCGGTCCAGATCACCTACCCACGCAAGGAGCTCGTCCATCGGCTCCGCAAGGGTAGATGCGAACTCTGCCAGCGCGCGGACACCGTGCAGGTGCACCAAATCCGCAAACTTGCTCAGCTCGCTACATCAGGACCAACCAGCCCCGAATGGATGAAACACATGGCCGGAAAACGACGCAAGACCCTCGTGGTTTGCCCGCCCTGCCACCACCTCATTCATCACGGGCAGCGCACTGCGGCATTCACGGCGTAAGTCACTGGAGAGCCTTGCGCATCGAAAGATGCCCACAGGGTTCGGCGGGAGGCTGCGCGGAAAAGGACCTGCTCGCAGGCACCTCGCCGCGCAGCCCACCCGGTCCCGGGAGTGCCGGAAGTAGGCATTGATCGTGACCTCATCACCGGAGCGCAACAGCCGGGTGCGATAGCCACCCTGGGGTCAATGCCCCTAACTTAAGGTGCGTTTTCGCAGGTCAGAGGCGGTTTTGAGGATATCGGGACCAGAGGCTGTGCGCCTGCCGTGGCGCGCTTCGCGCAAGCGCTACCTGGGGCTTTGCAAAGGAGGGTCGACTCATGCTGTCGACCTGGGGCGCCATCGTACCTGCTTGGCGCTTGCACACCCAGCCTGAACTGGGCAAACGCTTAAGTTAGCGGCATTGACCCTGGGGTGCGGTGCGGACCCGCCGGCCGAAGATGATCTGCATCTCCTGGGGTCGGCCGATGTCGAGGTTGTCGGTGCACAATGCCTCAAAGAAGGACCGGGCGTGGCGGGATGTGTCGAACACGATGGTGCGCGAGACCTCGACCTGGCGCATCGCGATGTCCCACCAGTAGCCCGCGGCCCGGTCGGCGTCGGTCAACGGCAGCGGCAACCGGGCCCACCAGCGCTCGCAGAACACCCGGATCACCCCAGCGCTGAGGGTGTCGCAGATATCCTGTAACCCAGCCGGATCGTCGGTGGTGGCGAACCCGTTGTCCAACTCGGTGAACGCGATTCCCGCTGCCGCAGCCCGGCGCTTGGCGTATTCGTGGCCATTGAGCCAGATCTTGATCGGGTACGGGAAATACGCACACACTTTCACAAACGCCGGCCCGAATGCCTCATCCACCACATAGAAGTAATACGCCGTGACGCGGCGGTCGGCCTTGGCGTAGCTAAAGCGTGGGACGTCACCACCGCCCTCATCCGCATGGTGGGTGGTCCCGGTGAACACCCGCTGAAACTCCTGCGCCACCCCGATCGCCGCCACCCCAGCGCGCCCCTGACGTTGCAGCCGCTGCAGATAGGGCCGCATCACCTCCACCTTGCGCTGCCCCTTGGCGAAACGCACCACCGGAATGTCGTGCTCAGCGGCGAAGTCTGTGACCGCCTTACGGAACCCCAACCCGATCCGCTCCAACACCGCCGGAGACGGGATCGGAAACCCCAGATGCCGAGTCAAGAAACTGACCACTGAGCTTCCCCCCGTAGCACGGACACCCGACCTGAGATGGCCGCGGCCATCAGGAAGGATCATGCCGTGCCTGCCCCTCATCCTCCTGAGTTCCGTCGTCGTGCGGTTGAGTGGGCCCGTCAGGGGCCCAAACCGATCGCTGAGGTAGCGAAGGATCTCGGTATCAGCGAGTCGTGTCTGCGGAATTGGCTGGCGCAGGCCGAGGTCGACGATAATGGGAGCCAGACGTGTCTGACCAGCGTTGAGAAAAAAGAGTTGACCGAGCTCCGCCGGGATAAACGCAGGCTTGAGCTTGAGGTGGAGATTCTCAAACGAGCGGCGGCGTACTTCGCCCGTGAGAACGTTCTCCCAAACTGATCTACCCGCTGGTCCATGAACTCGCCGAGGACGATATTGATGTCGCGGTGGCCTGTCGGGTGCTGGAGGTGTCTCGATCAGGCTATTACGATTGGTGCTCCCGACCCGACTCACCACGTCACCAGGAGAACGAGTTACTATTGAAGCACATTAAGCAGATTCACGCCGACTCCCGGGAAACCTACGGTTCACCGCGGGTCCACGCTGAACTCACGCTGGGACTCGGGCTGCCGGTGAACCTCAAGCGGGTTGCCCGGCTGATGCGCCAGGCCGGCATCCAGGGCCTCTACCGGCGCCGACGCCGTGGCTGCACCATCCGCGACCCGGGCGCCCAACCCAGCTCAGACCTGGTCAACCGCAACTTCACCGTCACCGAGCCGAACCGGCTATGGGTCACCGACATTACCGAGCACCCCACCAAAGAAGGCAGGGTGTATTGCGCAGCGGTGATGGACGCCTATTCCCGGCTCATCGTCGGCTGGTCCATCGCCGAACACATGCGCACCGAACTCGTCACCGACGCACTCGGCATGGCCATCCTCCGCCGCCACCCCGATAAACAATCCAGCGACAAACGAACAATACTCCACTCCGACCACGGTTCACAATACACCTCGTGGGCCTTCGGTCAACGCCTGCGCGCCACCGGACTACTCGCCTCCATGGGCACCGTCGGCGACTGCTACGACAACGCCATGATGGAATCCTTCTGGGGCACGATGCAACTTGAGCTACTTGACACGAAAGAATGGCAAACCCGGGACGAGCTTGCCACTGCCATCTTCGAGTGGATAGAATGTTGGTACAATCCGAAACGACGCCATTCCAGCGTCAGAATGCACAGCCCCGCCACCTTCGAGACCCTCCACACCAGGTCAGACCAAGATCACTGACCCCACACCGGAGGTGTCCGTGCTACGGGGGGAACCTCACCACCTGGCCAGGAACCTGCAAGTTCGGCACCCAGCCATTGAGGTAGATCCGGTCAAAACACTCCAGATCCAGACCAACATGCCCATCCAGCACATCGTTCACCGTCACCACACGGGTTGCCATGGCCCACCCCCAGGTAGCACACACCCCAACCCGGCCACCCTGGCCTCACCCCACCACCACGTCATCCACCAACCCAGCCACGAGCCTCGGCGGTCAGAGGCGCAGCCTCACTAGTGTAGTGTCTCATAATTGATTTTCCACTTGCTGGAGAGCGACTCGTCCCCGGGCGACCTTGGCGAGGATTTGCTCGGCAGTAGCAGTCCAGATGAATGGTTTCGGGTTGTCGTTGTTAGTTTTCAGGTAGTCCTCGATCGCGGTGATGAGATCGTTGACGCTGTGGAACACGCCCCGGCGAAGGGCCTTATCGGTCAGGTCTCGAAACCACCGTTCGACCAGGTTGAGCCACTACGAGGAGGTAGGGATGAAGTGCAGGTGAAACCGCGGATGTTTGGCCAGCCACTTCTTGACGTTGGCATGCTTGTGGGTGCCGTAGTTGTCGCAGATCATGTGGATCTGCAGTCCTTAGGCACCTCACGGTCGATGGTACGCAGAAATTTCAAGAACTCGGTGTTGCGATGCCGCGGCAAACAGCGGCCAATCACCGTTCCGGTCAGCACATCCAGCGCAGCGAACAGGGTAGTGGTGCCGTGACGCTTATAGTCATGGGTCATCGTGCCGGCTCGGCCCTTCTTCATCGGCAGCGATGGCTAGGTCCGATCCAGCGCCTGGACCTGCGACTTCTCGTCCATGCACAACACCACAGACTTGTCGGGCGGGTTCAAGTATAAACCCACTACGTCAACGAGTTTCTCTTCGAAGTGGCGATCATTGGAGAGTTTGAAGGTCTTGACCAGGTGCGGCTTGAGTCCACGCGCCGACCAAATCCGCTGCACCGACGCCGAGCTCACCCCGGCCCGTTTGGCCATCGACCGGCACGACCAATGCGTCTCGCCCTGCGGCTTCGAGTGCAGCGTCAAATCCACGATCTCGGCGACCTTCTCATCACTGATCGATGGTTTACGACCTCGCCCCTTCGCCACCTCACCGAATCCCACCAGCCCGTCTTTCTCAAACTGGCCACGCCAGGCCAACACGGTCGGACGAGACACCCCGACCACTTCGCTGATCTCGAAATTCGACACCCCATCGCCAGCCAACAGCAACACCTGGGCCCGCTGCACCACACGATGCGCCGCACTCCGCGACCTGACCAGAGTTTCCAGGACTTCTCGTTGCCCATCAGATATCGCCAACGGCGCCGCTGCTCGACTCATACTCCACAGCATAAAGAACTGTAAACTCAATTACAAGACACTACACTAGTAGTAGCGTGAGCGAACTTTTCGAAAGCTCGATGTCCTGCCGCAACTACCAGTCGCCGTCATCGGCGCTCTAAACGAGACGCGATTCAGGACCGTCGGCCAACTCTTTTTCGGGCGTGGTCTCGCACGCCTTGGCGAGCCGGTCTTGGAGTCGGGCGTCCCGGAATTGATACACTGGGCCGACTGTTCGCAGGATCTGACGCTTGCGCGCATCTTCAAGAAACCGCAGCAGACGTGCCGGAGCCTCGCCTCGACGCTGCAGCTGTGCGCTGGCTAGGGCAGCCGCCCAAGTGGCGGAAGACACTAACCCTGCACCGAGCCCGGCCACCAGCCCGCCTGTGAGCCCGAACACCAGCCCAACCCCGGGACCGAACACGAGGCCGTCCGCGAGCCCACCCGTGAGCCCAATCACGAGCCCAAGCCCGAACCCCAGCCCGAGCCCGAACCGACGCTCTCGGCGCCACAATGACTGGGCATCGAGCGGACTAGTGGCCTCGGTTGGAGGCTGTCTGAGTCCCAGCAGAAGCCCAACTGTCAGTCCGAACATAATCCCGAGCACGAGGCCGGGCAGCAAGAACGTGAAGCCGAGTCCGTGCGTGAGCCCGAACATGAGTCCAAAAACGACCCCGGCCATGATCCCGATAAGAAGAGTTGTGGGGGTAGTGGTTCTGCTCCACCGGGGTCGACTCCGCTGTAGAGGAGGCCGACCCCCGAGTATAACTATGAGAACGTAGACGATTCCGTAGCCGGCTGAGCTCGCGATTGCGATGCAGAGCCCGATGAGGAGAGTTGTTGGGATATCAGTCTTGCTCCACGGGGACTGAGTCCGATGCAGGGAAGATCGCCCACCGAGGACGATCACACACATGTATCCAATCCCGACTATTAATCCGGGTGTGAGCCCGTACTTGAGTTCGTATACGTACCCGTACCCAAACCCAACCACGAGCCCGGCGGCGAGCCCAACCACGAGCCCAACCACGAGTCTGGTGCGGAGATTTGTGCGGGTATCAGCTCTGCTCCATCGCAGCCAACCCAGTTGTTGAGGCGGTCGCACGCCGAGGACAAATCCAAGCCCGACCACGAAACTAGACATGAGCGCGCCCACGAGCCCGTACTTGAATTCGCTGATGAGTCCACGCTCAAGTCCAACCCCGATGCCGACCCCGAGCGCAAGGAGCAGAATCATAAGGATATCAGTCCTGCTCCTCCAGAGCTGATCGCGCGGTTGAGGAGCACCACCGGTCGGCAACATGAGTAGCATCCCGAGCCCAAATATGAACCCAAACCCAAGGGCCTTGCCGAAAAAGGCCCCGAATGCGGTCAGGGGTCCAAGGCCGATGGCAGAGAGAAGATTCATGTAGGCTGCAAGTCCGGCTAGGGGCCCGACCAGGAACGCAGAAACAAGACTCATGACGACGACCGTGGCAAAAGCACGAGGCCACGCCGGCACCCAGCGTGGAATTCGCCACCACGCCAGCTCGCGCGTCCCTTCCTCCTTCATGCGGCGGGCTAACTGCTCCAACCATCGTCGTGCCTGATCAACGGTGTACGGCGGGACCGGCCGGCCCGGGCGTCGGGCGTACACAGCGGTCAATAAGCGCTCAACAAGATAGGTCTCGATAGCACCCACACTGCCGAACCGATGATCCTCAACATCAATGAGTTCATCAACTTTGTCCTCGGGACCATAGGTGTCCCGGACCAGGGTCAACTCCAGCGGAGTATCCAGCGCCTGCGCCAGAACACCATCGGGGTGCTTCCGTATATGATCAATTAAACGCTGCCACGAGGCAGGGAGTGGGTCGACCTGACAACTGGCCAAATAATCCGCCACTTGGCTGGGGCCGATAGGCAGGAGTTCTATCGCCGCCGCGCCTCGCAGGGGACCACTCTTGCTGACTGCAGCTACCATCTCCTCGCTGCGGGCGAGCAGGACCAGTCGAAAAGTGGCTTGCTCATCCAGTGCCTGCAGCGTCTCCGAGCGCAGCGCCTCGGGCATCTCATCCAACCCATCAAGGATCAGCGCTAGGCGACCGCCCCCGATCAGGCGCACCACGGCATCCTCGCCGTACTCCGGAGCCCGCAGCAGGGCGAAGTCCCGCGCCAGCCGGACGGCCAACCACTCGGTCAAACGTTCAGCGGTGGGATCCCAGCCCTGCAGGGAGACCAATACCGGCACCGGCACCCGTGCCCGATCCTCGGCCGACAAGTCGGCCCGGTCGGCCAGCGCATCGAGCAGCAACAGAATTCCGGCGCCACTTTTCCCCGCGCCCAGCTCGCCATGGACAACCAACCGCCCAGAGCTTAGACCGCCGTACACCCTGAAAAGATCATCGAGGCCACCGGAACGCAGTTGTTCCTCGGTCACCGGCGTCATCCCCGGTAACGGCTCGAACCCCCTCCTACCAAACCCACCAACCGCCTCCGCTATCGAGCCGGTCACCTGCCGAAGTGACCATCGCCACTGCACGTGAATCAGCGCCGAGGTTAGCCCCTGCTCGGCAGCGGCCTGCTCCCACTGCCTGCGCAGTTGCTCGGCCAGCTCATCCGCCGCCCGCTCCAACGGTAATGGCGCAACCTTGGAGGGTCCTCCCTGTCTCCACAGCCAAGCAACCGCACCGGCTGCGGCAGTTACCACGGCGAGAAGTGTGGACACCAGCGCCTCGGCCGAGACCCGGCTGCGAAAGTGGGAGTAGAAGAGGAAGGCCACCGCTCCGCCCGTCGCCGCAACGACTAGCAACAACCCCATCCAAACCCAGGGACGCCGCCCCCCGAACATCATGCTGGGCAGTCTGCCCTAGACATTCTGGGAACTCGTCGCCGGCCTGGTTCACTCCCGCGACATCCGGTTGGTGGTGCCGGATATGGGGTGACCCGTCCTTCTCATGTACCTGGACAGAGCCTCCAGCAAACTTGGGACGGTTCAGACCCGATTCCGCGATTTAGCGGATGAGTGGATCTTGACTTGGATTTGTTGATCTTTTTGGGGTGGTTTCCGTGGTGGGGACAGGCTTGAGTGCCCGAGTGTCGCCTCGGGTGAGCGGGTTCCGGGGTTGTCGGGGCC
>JBGSWT010000895.1:0-4327 GCA_041751815.1 Pseudonocardiaceae bacterium | reverse complement strand
TGGAAGTGGTCGGGGACGGCGAAGGCGAGGTCGAGCTCGCGGGGCCCCTGGCTGGCGCGGTCCCAGTCGATGAGTAGCCACCGCCCGTCGCGATCCTGGAGCAGATTGTCGTACTGGACATCGGCGTGGATGAGACCGCGTCCAAGTGGGGTCTCGGTCGTGTCGTAGGCGTGTTGGAGCCGTGCAGCACGAGCGAGGAGCCATTCGCAGGTGTCGGTTGACAGCACCGGCTGGTCCCGTGCGGTGTCCAGGTCGAGGGCTTCGTGCAGCCGAGCCAACGGCTGGTGTTCGGGCAGCGTTGGAGGTTCGGCGTCGATATGGTGTAGTTCCTGCAACGCAGCAGCGAGGTCCTGAGCCCTAGGGACGCTTGGCGAGGGTAGATAGGGCCACAGCGTGGCAACCATGCTAGCTTCCCGGACCGGCTGCGGGTGCGGTGTCGGGGTCATTGCGGGTCCGCCGTGGTCAGCGATCCAGGAGGTCAGCGTGACGACGAGGGTGGCACGCGCTTCGTTAGTCGGGGTGGCGCTGCTCAAGCGCACCACGATCGCTTCGGCAGGCAAGTAGAAGACAGCGTTGGACCGGGATGGCAGCATCCGCGCCCCGGAAGCATCGAGGCCGAGCGCACCGCAGACAGCGCCCAGTTCGTGGTGGCCAGCTAGCGCCCCGCTGTCGCGGCGGGTAGTCACGTGACGGAGCAGGCGGTCTGAATGTCGTGTCGCAGCTCGGTCACGTCCGCAGTCTGGTGCACCGCGAGGCAGTCGTCGAATAGGCGCAGCCGCTGGTAGGCGCGCCGGGACGAGGTTCGGGTGATCTCCTCGATCGCGTGGCGCCCGACGCTCACGGCGGCGTCGATGTCACCGGCTCTGGCGTGGGAGCCGGCGAGACCGGCGAGATTGACCGCACGGGTGCGGGCGTAGTCGCTGCCTTGAGCGTTGGTGGCTGAGGTGAGCAGCGGCACGGCCCGAGCCGCGGCGTCGGGCCGGATGGCCGAGAGCAGGTACCAAGCGTGACCTTGCTGAGCGGTGAATTCCGCCGTGTCTACGTGAGCCGCCCACGGCAACGCCGTGCCCGGATCGACGGCGCCGAAATGCTGCTCAGCTCGACCCAGTGCCCGTTCACACGCAGTGGCGTCGCCTAGCACCGCGTAGCTCCAGCTCTGCACGCTGGACAGGTAGCTCCTGGTGGCGTCGGAGACTGCGGTGGGAGAATTGTTCTCCACGACAAGCCCGAGCCCGACCAGTCCGAGCGCCTCGGCCGGACAGCTGAGGTGCAGGGACTGGTGCGCCATGTCCAGCAGGATGTCCACGGCGAGGTCGGCGGCACAGGGATGAGCGGTGTGCCGGCACAGTTCCAGCGCGACTATCCACAAGTGACGGGCCTGATCGTGCTGCTCGATGTCGTAGCTGCACCACGCTGTGAGCATTGCCAGGTCAGCCGCCGCGATGTCGAGCCGGACGCGAATCGCAGGGGTCGCGGCCGCCTCACGCAACCGCAGGACGGACCTCAGTTGGGCAATGGTGGCGGCTCGGGCCAGGCCGCCGCCATGCGCAAAGTCGCAGCGCCGCAAGGCGTCGCTGGTACGTTCGATGGCTTCGACGTCTGCGGCACCCACCTGCCGTGGCGGTTCGTCGGCATCCAAGCGCGGTATCAACCTATCTAGCCTGTCCAGATCGAGATCTGCTTGAGCCTCGCCGAGAGTGATCGCGGTGAGCGTCTGCCAGAGGTCAAACGGGGCAATAGCGGTGATACCCAGCTTCTGCACCTGTTCACTAGCAGCAAGTGCTGAATCCGCCGCGCCGCTCGTAGTTGTCAGTTCGTCAAGGAGTTCGTCAAGCCCACCGGCTACCAGCGCGTCAGCATCGAACGGCATAAGCACCAGCCGGCCGTCGATCACGACCGGCAACATCGCTCCTCGCACGGGCGGTCCTGATCGTTGCGCGGTCTG
Organism: Pseudonocardiaceae bacterium; assembly: GCA_041751815.1. Classification (GTDB taxonomy): domain Bacteria; phylum Actinomycetota; class Actinomycetes; order Mycobacteriales; family Pseudonocardiaceae. Next base: position 2,382 of record JBGSWT010000895.1, on the reverse strand, counting down.
GCACTCAGGCACATCAGCGAGCATGCCGGCAGCGGGTCGGGATTTCGCCTCGTCGGAGGCACGCGCGAGGGCGGTGTCCAGCACCTCTTGCATGTGTGGCAGCGGGGTGATGTCCGCCTGTCGTGCTTCCCACTTGTTGACCGTTCGTACCCCGATCCCGAGGCGTGCGGCGAAGTCGCGGACGCTGAGCCGCAGCGCCCGCCGGAGCAGCTTTGCTTCACGACCTGTCCAGCGGTGAACGGTGGTCATGGTCACCGCTCCTCCTCTGCCGAGAACATCGTCCACAGCATAGTGCCGTGCAGGCCGCGGGGATCGGAAAGGCGTTGCGTCACCTCAGTTTGATCTGCCCGGACACGGCGAGACCGCCCTCTGCGAGACCGATTAGAATCCGCGCTTATCTTCGAGAAACTCGACCAGAATTCCGTTCGGGTCCTTGATGAAAAAGTAGGTTACACCAGTCCTGCCCTGTTGAACTTCGACGTCCGACGCAATACCGCGGTTCTCGATGAACCTCTTGGCTTCGTACACCGAGTCGACCTTGAGAGCAAAGTGTTTGACGCCGATCCGGGGCAGATCTGTCACTAGGGATGCCGCGGTCTTGGGCGCGGGTGCCTGATCCCGATACCAGAAGATCTCCAGGTAGTTCGCGCCGAGCTTGAGATGGGCGATCTCCAACTCGCCGTCCGGATCTTTCCAGTGCACCACGACCCTGAACCCGAACTGTTCGTAGAACGCTACGGACTCTGCCATATCGATCGCGCTGATGGCAGCGTGATGAATCGTGAAATCCGTTGGAACTCCTGTGTATCTCGACTGCTGCGGCCACCGCTACGCCGCCAGAACACCCCGTGCCCGTTTCAAGATCGCGTGGCAGTCGATGCCGCGGCACGAGGTCAGACTCTCGGCCAGATGCACCGCCGCCAGCACGTCGCACGCAGCGTAGTACCGGGCAACTGCGCCAGTAGTGCACCGCCAGGGCACCAGCAGATCATTCCCGCCAAGCCCTGCTCCGAGCAGGCTCGTGCCCAGGCCCCAGAGCCGGGACGTTCGAGCCACTGGATGCAGTAGTGCTGACGGTTGCCCCCGTGGTCGCCAACCGTCGTGGGCGGTGGCGGACCCAACCGGCAGCACTGCTCAATCCACAACGCCTCCAGTGGCTCGCCCCGGCTCTGGGCGCCACCCATCAGCCAGCGAGCGAAGCATGGAGGCGGGTCCCGACAGGTGAGTGAGCGAAACGAGCACGGACGCAGACACTATGCCGGGAAGGCAACGCAGCCGTGATCCGCGAGGACCGAGAGCTGCTGGTGGAGCTGGCGCGACTGAACGGCGATATGGCGCCGCTCGCTTTGCGAATCATGGACGGAAGCGCCAGCGTCGCCGAACAGCAGCACTACGCACAGCGGCTCACTGCGGTGGGCGAGCGGTTGCAGCGTCGGGCGGACGGGATGCGCGGACCGGTTATTGAGGGGGAGATTGTCGCCGGACTGACTGCCCTTCCTGCGCATACCGTTGAGCTTGACTGGGAATCGTGAACAACGCTGGGGGGTGACTATCGTATTGGAGCTGCCAATTGAGACCACCCCGTCACGGATGCGGGTGGCGGGGACGGGGCTGGCAGCGCGGGCAGGTGTAGGAGGAGCGGTTCATGAAGGACTCCCGCCGGATCGGGGTGCCACACCGTGGGCAGGGCCGGCCGTCTTGGCCGTAGGCGGCCAGCGAGCGATCGAAATAGCCGGAGGCGCCGTTGATATTGACGTAGAGCGTGTCGAAGGACGTGCCGCCGGCGGCGAGCGCCTCAGCCATCACCTCGGTGGCGGCCGTCAACACTGCGCGACCCTGCGGGCGGGTCAGCGTCGCGGTGGGCTGCGCCCAGTGCAGCCGGGATCGCCACAGCGCCTCGTCGGCATAGATGTTGCCGATTCCGGACACCAGCGTCTGGTCGAGCAGTGCGCGTTTGACGCCGGTGCGCCGCCGCCGGATCCCGGCGACCGCCGCATCGAGATCGAAACCCGGGTCCATCGGATCTCGGGCGATATGCGCTACCGGGGCGGGCAGGCCGTCGACCAGATCCTCCACCGACAGGCCACCGAAGGTTCGCTGGTCGATGAAGCGCAGCTCGGGTCCGCCGTCGGCGAAAGCCAGCCGCACCCGCAGGTGCGTCTCGTCGGCTGCTCCGGGAGGCTGGATGCGCATCTGGCCGCTCATGCCGAGATGGGCCAGCAACGCCTCCTCGCCACCCAGGTCCAGCCAGAGGTACTTGCCGCGACGCCGGGCCGCGTGCACCTGCCGGCCGGCCAGCCGGGCGGCGAAGTCCAGCTCACCAGCGATGTGGCGGCGTACCGAGCGGGGATGGCGCACTTCGACAGCGGCCACGGTGCGACC
>JBGSWT010000894.1:0-4235 GCA_041751815.1 Pseudonocardiaceae bacterium | reverse complement strand
ACGCGTCGTGCACGCCGTCGAGCTGGCGCAGGGCGTCCGCTGCGGTGCCGGCGTAGTCGAAGCCGAAGTAGTCGATCTCCGGCCCGCCGAAGTGGCTGCCCACCCGGGCGCCGAACACCCCGACGATGACGTGCCCGAGCCGCCAGGCGATCGTGGTGACCGGTGGTGGCTCGGGTTCGGGGAACGCGAAGTCGATGGTGAACGCGCCGCTACCGCCCTGCACCGGCGCCGTGGACGTGCCCCGCGGGCGCACGTTCCAGGCTCCCGGCGCCGGCTCCCAGAAGTACTCCTCGTCGGTGAGGCCGTCCAGGCGCGGACGCAGCTGCTCGCGCCAGTGCCACTCCAGCTGCTGCACGAGCTGCTCGGTCCAGTCCATGTCGGCAGAGTAGGGTCAACCCCCGACAGTGAGCAGGGCTGCACCGCTGCCGGGTGTAACGCGTGAGCCCATCGGGCCGATGGGCTCACTGTTGGTGGCGAACGATGCTGCGTCCTCGACCTCCACACGGCCACCATCCGGGTGTCATGGATGATCTTGATTTTTTCGGGGGCCCTGCCAGCCCGGGCTCGATCAGTTCCCGGCTGGCCGAGTACGTCGTCCGGAAGTGTTACGACGAGCTCCGCGACCTCCCGGTGTTCCTCCTGGAGGGCCCGGTCGGGAGTGGCAAGACCACCACGCTGGGGAATATCCACCGGCAGTGGCGGGACCGTGCGCCCGTCGTCCTGGTCAGCAACGTGGGGGCCGACGTCGAGCCCTTCACGGTGGCCGTCGCGGTCGCTGACGAGCTCAAGCGACGCGCGGCTGTCCCGACGATCGCCTTCAGGAGGCTGTTCCTGGGCGTGGCAGCGCTCCGTGCGCCCGGTGACCTGGCCGCCCGGGATCTCGAAAAGTTCCTCGCGCATCGGGACACGGTGATGCAGGGGGTCGACACAGTGGTCGGAGCCGCCCGGCGGACGGTCGTGACCTCCCCGGTTCCGGAGGCCGGGAAAGTCCTTCCTGCCATCGGTCTGGCGATGGTGTCACCGCTGACCTGGGCGCTGCGGAAGCGGCACAGCTCGTACTCCTGGTTCGCTACCGAGATGGACACGAAGACGTCGGTACAGGGCCTCGTGGAGCTGAACCAGTGGGGTGTTGCGGGAAACCGGAGCGCCGTCAACTCGCTGCTGATGCGGGCCTTCCTTGCCGACCTGCGGACTCCGTTCACGAGCTGGCGGAACTCGCAGAAGCTCACGTCGAACGTTGTCCTGTTGCTCGACGACGTCGATTTGGCTGGAGGGCGCCGGTTCCTCGAATGCTTGCTTGCCGAGCGCGGGCGGCATCGGACCAAGCACGCAGAGGGGGACCCCATCATGGTCGTAGCGACGTCGGGTACCCGCGCGGCCGATGGCGATGAGCCGCTGTTCGGCAGGGGAGAACCGGCGTCGATCCCCTCGGTCGCCCTCTTGTCCGGTCGTTCTGACGACCGGGCTGAGCCCGAGGTCGCACCGCCGGGGATGACGGTGAGCGCCGAGCGGCTCTGTCGTGCCCTCGCGGGTAACCACCCTTGGGGCCTCGATCAGCTTCGTCGGATCGCCCGGGGAGCCGCTTCGCTGGCCGTTGATTTGCATGTGGGGAGCCTCCTCTCGGCCGAGCTGGCGGTCACTGCGACGGAGCGGTTTCTTGGCGGCGAGCGGGGCGAGCTGCGTGGCGACCTTGTCACCTGCAGCGCTGTGCACCCTGGGGACCCGCTGGCCGCCGCTTACGAAGCGGCGCTTGAGGCGGTCGCTGGTGGTCCTGCCGACCGGGAGCGGGCCGCGGAGCGAACGTATCGCAGCAGGCGTGTACAGGAGTTCTTCTGGCGCAAGCTCTGGGCCGCACCGCAGTCACGGTCGCTCCAGCCGTTCTTCCGTCAGGTGCTGCTGTGCGAGCTGTCCCGCCGTGAGGACACCCACACCGACTCGTGGAACCGGGTCTTCGCGAGACTGCGGTTGGTGCACGGCGACCGCTCGGTCTGGTATAACCACTACCTGCTCGCCGAGGGAAGCGGGTTGGCGCAGGTCGTCGGCGACCTCCAGCGCAGGCTGCACCGGGTGGATGCCGCACGGCGCTGGCTCGACAACCTCGACTGCGTGACGGCAGCGTCGAGACGACGTGACATCGATCCGGACACCTCCTTCGGAACCCGGCTTGATACCGTGCTCGCCGCATACCACGACCACGTCGGCCAACCGGTCATCTGTCCGCAGTGTGGTTCGATCCGCAACCTGGAGCGGGACGAGGAGTTGCAGATCGCCACGGTCGTCGGCGCGTTGTGGCTGAGCCGTAACTACCTGGGTGATCCCGACCTTGTTGAGTATCTCTCCGTGGCGGCGAACCTGGACCGGCTGGCGTCCGGATTATCTGATCGCGAGCTGAGCAACGCCCTGCTCGCCCGAGCGGCCCTGTACCGCCGACACCACCAGGAGCAGCGGTTCTTCGAACCGTTGCTTCACACACCCTAGAGCAGCGAGGAGCCTCCATGCCGGCGCGATGGCGACTGCCTGACTGGATTACCCCACGGAGACTGCTGGTGGCTGCTGCCGCGGCGGCCCTCGTCGCTGCTATCGCCTTCCTCGTGCCGCTCCATCCGCTCAGTCCGTTCTATCCGTGTGACGACGGGCTGGTGTCGCGTGCAGGTTCGTGCATCGGTGTCTCGGGCTCGAGTGACTTCGGGGACCCGGACTTGAGTCCTGTGATGAAGAAAATCGCTGAGGAGAACGCGAGTGTGTCCGATCAGGACTACTACAGCGTGGGTTACCTGGCACCGCTCGAACCACCGGGTGCCCGTACGTCGTTGTCTACTAGGTCGCGCCACGAGCTGGAGGGACTGTACCTCGCGCAGTACCGCGCAAACCGGACGAACGAGCTCGGTGACGACCCGAAGATCAAGATTCTGGTCGCGAACGCGGGCTCGGGCAACGAGCACTGGGAGATAGCGACCAGGAGCCTCGTCGAGCTCTCGCAGGGTCCGGAACGGCTCCGTGCCGTCGTCGGCCTCGGCAGCAGCCTGGAGACGACCAAGATGGCGATCCGCATGCTGACCGAGCCGCCGGGAGGGGCGTCTCCGGTGGCAACGATCGGTTCGCGGCTCACGGCGGACAGCCTCAAGCTGATGTCCCGAAGTCCTGACGACCGGCGGATCGAGGGGTTCTTCCGGGTCGCCCCCACCAACACCGATGAGGCGGTCGCTGCGGTCGACCACATTCAGCAGCTAGGCTACACACGGCCGTTGCTGTTGAAAGACCGGAACTCCGCGGACGCCTATGTCACGACTCTGGGTGCGGCGTTCCGGAACGTGTTCGGCGACACGGCCGCTGAGGAGACGTTCAACGGCAGCCAGGACGGCCTCGCCACCGCGTTCGACGATGTCGTGCGAAACCTCTGTGTGGCAGCACCCGATGTCGTCTACTTCGCCGGTCGTGGTGACGCGCTCGCGAAATTCGTCGAAGTGCTCTCGGCCCGCAACTCCGAATGTCAGAAAACGCCAATCAACATCGTGACAGGAGATGACGTCGGCGGGTTGCGTGCTCGCGCCGAGGAGGGTAGCAACGGGGTTGACATCGCGCTGTCCGGAAACGTCACGGTCACCTACACCGCGCTCGCCAGCCCTACGATGTGGGACGATCCCGACTCTCGGCAGAACTACAGCCCTTTGGCGTTGTCGTACTTCAAGGGAACCTGCGATGAGTGCTGGTCCACGCTGTTTCCAGGAGAAAGCCTCGACGACGGTGCAGCTGTCATGGGTCACGACGCCTTCGTGCTCGCCGTGACCGCGATACGGCGAGCGGCGGGGGATACCGGATCTGCGGAGGTAACGACCAGTGCGGTGGTCCAGCTGCTCTACCAGGTACGCGGCGCGAACACGGTGACAGGTGCTAGCGGGCAGCTGTCCATGACGGAGTGCGGCGACGTTGAGGCGAAACCGTTCCCCGTGCTGTCGCTTGCTGCGGATGGTAGTTCGACACTCGCACGGACAGCCGTGTCGGCGGGAAGGCTTCCCTGCTGATCGTGGGACGGTGCGTCGCGGCGCTCAGCTCCGCGGTACCGCCGTCCCGCGGATCGACGCGTCCAGCAGCTGTACGGGGTGCAGCAGCGGGATGTCTTTGCCCAGGTGCCGGGCGATCTGCAGCAGGCATCCCGGGTTTGCCGTGACGACCACGTCCGGGCGAACCGAGGCGACGTTCGCGGCCTTGCGCGCGCCCAGCTCGGCCGCCGCGGC
>JBGSWT010000893.1:0-4185 GCA_041751815.1 Pseudonocardiaceae bacterium | reverse complement strand
TCCACCGCTGTCGGCTGACGGCCGGCTCGAGCGATTGGCCACGTTGGCTGGGCTCGCCGTGACGGACGTCGGTGAGGTGGTCTGCCCGTTCCGGTATCCCGACGACGACACGTTGCTGCGCGACCTCCTGGGCTCCGGCCTGGGGCGACAAGCGCTGCGCGTCGCGAGCCTGGTCACCGTGCGCCGGGCCGTGCTGGCGGGACTGGCCGGCTACCGGACACCGGGCGGCGGCTACCGACTGGACAACACGTTTCGCTATCTCGTCGGGCGTGCACCCCAGACGACGTGACGTCGGATCGGATCAGCACCGGCTCAAGGCCACGAGTGGACCTGGCGGCAGAATGATGGACGTGAGCGCAAGATCATTTGCCGACTACCTGTCCGGTTTGGACGATGCGTCGTTGACCGCGTTACTTCACGCGCGTCCGGATGTCCGGGTGCAGCCGGTTCCGCGTGGCTTCAGTCAACTCGCACAACGATTGGGCGGGGCGGATTCGCTGGTCACCGCGTTGCGCACGGTGAATCGAGACATGGTCATCCTCGGGCAGGCCATCGTCGCCCTTGGTGCGTCGGCGACGATGCCGGATCTGGCGTACTTGCTGGGCGCCTCTGAGGAAGCGATCCGCGCCGGAGTGGCTGACCTGTGCGAGCGGGGGCTGGCCTGGGACAGCGGCGGGGTGCTGTGCCTGCCGGAGCGGTTAGAGACGCACTGGTTGACGGAGATCGGTGGTGGCCGGCCGGTTGCGAAGATCGCGGGCTCGGTGCTCGCCGATGACCTGCGGGTAGCGGTCAGTGCGTTCGGTGCAGCGACCGAGGGGCTGCGCAAGCCTGAATTGGCGGCGCAGCTCGCCGAGCTGATGGCAGATCTGCCCTTGCTGGCCAAGACGGTCGGTGAATTACCGAAACCCGCCAAGGACCGCCTCGCCGAACTCCGGCGTGGCTCTTACGACGGTTACTACTCGTATTCGGGATTCGGCCGGTCCCAGTCGCGCGGTGCAGGTGATCCCACCGAGCTGCTGATCGCAGCCGGCCTGCTGCTGCCCGTCAACCATCACCCTGAACTGCCCAGGGAGGTCGCGGTTGCCTGCTGGGTGGCCGAACGTGAACTCACGCTGACTGGGCGCCCGGCAATCCCGCCAGCCCACGCCGACGAGGCAGCGGTTCGCCGGGCCGCCCAGGCCGCCGCCCAGGAGGCACTTCGCGGGGTGACCATCCTGCTCGACGAGGCGCGTGCGACGCCGATCGCGGCGCTGAAGAAAGGCGGGGTCGGACCACGGGAACGAGCCCGGCTGGCCAAGCGGCTGTCGGTGCCCGATGACGTGCTGCTGTTGTGGATTGACCTGGCATACGCCGCGGGCTTGCTCGGTCGAGCCGACGCGGGGTATGCCCCGACGCACTCCTATGCGGGGTGGCGCGCCGCGGAACCGGGCCGGCGGTGGGCGGTACTGGTCAACGCATGGTTCTCGCTCGAGCACGCACCGACCAGCCGGGAAATCCAGGGTGACCGGGAACTTCCGCCGCCCTTGCCGCTGGCGTCGGCAGCTGGACTGCTGCGGCGGGCTCTGCTGCATGCTGCCCGTTCGGGTGCGTCGGTGCGCGCGGCGGGGGAGGAGATCGACTGGTTCTTCCCGTTGCACGGCTACGACGCTGGGCAACGTGGCGACAAGGTGACCGCAGCCGTCCGCGAAGCCGAACTGCTCGGGGTGATCGCCACCGACGTGGTGTCCGAACCGGGAGAGCACCTGCTGGCCATGATCGCAACCGCACCGGAGAATGCGGTGGAGGAGCTGGCCCGGCGGTGCGCCGCCCTGCTGCCCGAAGCCCCCTGCAGTGTGATCCTGCAGTCAGACCTCACCGCAGTGGTCTCCGGCCAGTCGAGTACGGCCGTGTCGCGGCTGCTGAACGACTCGGCCATCGCCGAGACCCACGGAGCCGCTCGAACCTGGCGATTCACCCCAGCCAGCGTCCGCGGCGCGCTCGACGCCGGGTGGACCGCCCAGGATCTGCTCACCGAGTTGGCCACGCTCTCCGACCGCCCGGTTCCTCAGCCGTTGGAATATCTGATCACCGATGCCTCCCGCCGGCACGGCCAGATTCGGGTGCGTGGCATGCGCTCCTGCGTCATCGCCGATGACGCCTTGATCACCGAGATCCTGCACACCCGAACCCTCAACAAGCTGCATTTCAGCCGACTCGCCCCCACCGTCCTGTCCAGTCCGCACGGCCTCGACGAGGTCCTGGCACGGCTGCGCGAGATCGGCCTGTCCCCGATGGCCGAGGATTCCCACGGCACGGTGATTGTCGAAGACCGCCACGACCATGAGGCGCCGACACTCGATCACCCGGTCAGCACGACACCGCGAGTCGCGCTCTCGGCCATTGAGTTGGCCCGGCAGCTGGCTTCCGACCCGCACGGCGACACCTTGTGGACCTGCGCAGACTCGGACAGCTTCGAGAAACTGGCACAGCTCAATGGTGATCTTGATGACGCCGAGCTCGAGTTGTTGTCCGATGCCGTGGATCACCATAACGACGTGCTCATCGTCTACCGCGACAAGAACGGCAGCCGTAGCACCCGGGAAATCCGGCCACAACAGCTCTACGGCAAGTGGCTCGATTCTTGGTGTTACCTTCGCCAAGCGCAGCGCGACTTCACCATCGCCAATATCGAGGCGGTCGCCCCCGCCCACTGAGCAGAGATCACCGACTCGGGGCAGGCACATCGTGATCTCACCCGAACAATCCGATCTGAGCCGTGACGCAGCAGGCACGGGAGCATGACGCACCGGGCACGGAAGCATGACGCACCGGGCACGGAAGCACGACACAGCGGGCAGGGGAGCACGACACACCGGGCAGGGGAGCGGTGCGGCAGACTGGCGGGGAGTACCGCCGTCGAGAGGAGTCGCCCGTGACCGCCTCGGTCGAGCAGGGCACCTGCCCGCAGGCCGACGTGCTGACCGTCGCTCGCGAACAGGTACTCGAGCGTGGCGAAGGACTGTCGGAGCAGCAGGTTCTTGCGGTGCTGGAGCTGGGCGACGAGCGGTTGGAGGACCTGCTCGCGCTGGCCCACCAGGTACGGATGCGCTGGTGCGGCCCGGAGGTGGAGGTCGAGGGCATCGTCAGCGTCAAGACCGGCGGCTGCCCGGAGGATTGCCACTTCTGTTCGCAGTCCGGTCAGTTCACCTCGCCGGTGCGCGCGGTATGGCTCGATATCCCTGGGCTGGTTGAGGCCGCCAAGCAGACCGCTGCCACCGGGGCGACCGAGTTCTGCATCGTCGCCGCGGTGCGCGGGCCGGACCGGCGGCTGATGTCCCAGGTCAAAGCCGGCATCGAGGCGATCCGTGCTGAACCGGAGACCGCGAGCATCAACATCGCCTGCTCGCTGGGCATGCTCACCGAGGAGCAGGTGGACGAGCTGGCCGCGATGGGTGTGCACCGCTACAACCACAACCTGGAAACCGCCCGCTCGTACTTCCCGACCGTGGTGACGACGCACACCTGGGAGGAGCGCTTCCAGACGCTGCGGATGGTGCGCGAGGCGGGGATGGAGGTGTGCTGTGGCGGCATCATCGGCCTGGGGGAGACGGTGGCGCAGCGCGCTGAATTCGCCGCGCAACTCGCGTCGCTGGTGCCCGATGAGGTGCCGATGAACTTCCTGATTCCGCAGCCGGGCACCCCGTATGAGACCTATGACGTAGTGCAGGGCGCCGATGCGCTGCGGACCGTGGCCGCCTTCCGGCTCGCGCTGCCCCGTACGGTGTTGCGCTTCGCCGGTGGCCGCGAGCTCACTCTGGGAGATCTGGGTGCCGAGCGGGGCATGCTCGGCGGCATCAACGCGATCATCGTGGGTAACTACCTGACTAATCTTGGCCGGCCCGCGCAAGCCGACCTGGAGATGCTCACCGAGTTGCGGATGCCGATCAAGGCATTGGGCCAGACGTTGTGAGCTTCTGCGACGCCTGTGGACGCGCGGTCGACGAGGGGGACCACCTCGGTTGCACCCGCCGCCGCGAACTGGAGCCGCCGCGGTACTGCCCGGAGTGCGCGCGCCGGATGTTGGTGCAGGTGACTCCGACGGGCTGGTCGGCCCGGTGCAGCGCGCACGGCGCTCACCGGAGGTCGGGATGAGCGCGGCAGTCCAGCAGGCTCCCGAGTCGGCACCGTCTCGGTCCGGTGTGGTGG
>JBGSWT010000892.1:0-1576 GCA_041751815.1 Pseudonocardiaceae bacterium | reverse complement strand
CGAGCAGCCGGGGCAGGCCAGCAAGGCCCCCTCCAGCTGCGCGCCGGTCAGGCCGGAGCCGCAGAGCGGGCAGCGGTCGGCATAGGCATAGAGGCTGCCCCCCACGTTGCACACCACCGCGGCGGTGGCGGCAACCAGCGTGGGAGCCACGTGACCTTGACCGAGATCCTCGATTCCGTCGACCTGTACCCAGGTGGCAGCCGGTGGCTCCGGCTGCTTGCTCACCTGGGTCAGCGGTAGCAGGGTGTGCCCATCCGCCGCCGGTGCCGGGTCGGACGTCATGCCTTCGACGACGACCTTGGTCACCTCCGGGGCGACGTCCTCGATCCCCTTCTCGATGGCCATCTTCACGGTGATCGCGGAGGACGGGCAGCCGTCGCAGCTGCCCGCGAGCCGCAGCCGCACCGTCCCGTCGGGGTCCAGCCCTAGGTACTCGACATCGCCTGCATGCGAGCCGAGGTAGGGCCGGACCCGTTCCAGGGCGGCGAGGACACGTTCCTCCGTGCTCTGCGGGTGCAGCTCGTGTAGCACCAACAGACTTGTCACCAGGCCGTCGGCCAGCAGCGGAGCGACGGCCTGCTCGTCGAGCAGCTCTACGATGCGGGCCAGGCCCGCACCGTAGAACTCGACGAGCAGACCGACCAGCTCTTCGGCCCGCCGAGCGGTAGCCGGGTCGGAGGCCGAGGCGAACTCTGCGAGCAGCGCCTCGACCTGCTTCCCGACCGCCTGAATATCCGGTGTGTTACTAGCGGGCACGACTCAGCCGCCGTTAGTGGGGAATGCGTGTGGCGTGTGCAGTCTCTGCAACTCCTGGCCCTCTCCCAGATACATGTGCACGCCGCAAGGCAGGCACGGGTCGAAGCTGCGCACCGCGCGCATGATGTCGATACCCTTGAACTTCGCCGGCGGATTCTCCTCGAAGATCGGCGTGTTCTGCACGGCGTCCTCGTAGGGGCCCGGAGTTCCGTAGATATCGCGGACACTGCCGTTCCACGGGGTGGGCGGGTACGGGTGGTAGTTGGCAATCTTCCCGTTCTGGATCACCATGTGGTGCGACAGCACGCCCCGGACCGCCTCGGTCCATCCACAACTGATCGCTTCCTTGGGCACCTTGAACGGCTCCCAGGTCTTGGTGCGGCCGGCGCGCACCTCGGCCAGAGCCTTCTCCACGAAATACAGTGCAAGCGCGGCGGAGTAGGCCTGGAAGTAGGTCCGAGCTCGGTTGCGCTCGATCGCGTTGGACAGCGGCTTGCCGGCCTTGTCGTGCGGGATCTTCCATTCGAACGAGACCGCGGGCTTGGTCATCGTCCTCGGCAGGTTGATCTGCACGCTGTGGCCGGTGGCCGTGACCGTGCCGGTATCCACCACGCCGGACAGTGCCGTCGGCCACAAGCGGGCGATCGGTCCGCCGCCGGTATCGAGGGCGAGGTGGTCCTTGCCGTCGAACCACCGAGGCGACATGGTCCAGCTGTAGGCACCGGAGAAGTCGCGCTTGGCCGGCCGCGGGATGGTGTGCTGATTCCACGGGTGTCGCCGGTCGACCGGGTTACCCAGCGGGTCCTTGTCGACGAAGATC
>JBGSWT010000891.1:0-2837 GCA_041751815.1 Pseudonocardiaceae bacterium | reverse complement strand
GGCCCGCTCGCGCAAGGCGGTGCCGGTGTCGGTGATCTCCACGAGCGTGGCGCGGCGGTCGGTGGGGTGCGGGACGCGCCGCACCAGCCCGTCGGCCTGCAGCCGGTCCACGATGTTGGTCACGCTGGTCGGATGCAGCTGCAGCCGCTGGCCCATCACCTTCATCGGCAGGCTGCCCTGGCGGGAGAACAACAGCAACACCAATGCCTCGTAGCGAGCGAAGGTCAGGCCGTGCGGCCGCAGCGCCGCATCCACCGCAGACTGCAGGATCTGCTGCACGCGCATCACATTGGTGACCGCGGCCATCGTCTCGGCAGGCCCGATGCGATCTTGCCATAGCTGCGCAGCCCGCTCGATCGGGTCGAACGGCAACGGGTGATGCGGCGGCATGGCGCAACCGTAGCGGCTGCCTCACGACGCGGTCTCCACGACGCAGTCTGGATGCAGAACGCGGCAAAAGGGGTCTCTTGAGGCGCGTTCTGCAGCCAGACTGCAAATATGAGGTGCCGGATAGCTAGTAGGACGTCCTACTATTGAGGCATGACAGATCCGCAGGCTGGACGGGAGCGCTGGCAGCACCGGTACGCGCAGGCCATGGCGGCGGGACGGGTCCGGGACACCGACTTCAGCACGCTGTCCGGGGTCGAGGTCGACCCGGTGTACGGCCCGCGCAATGGTGAGACTGTCGAGGGCTTCGAGCGGATCGGCTGGCCGGGCGAATACCCCTTCACGCGCGGCATCCACTCCACCGGCTACCGGGGGCGGACCTGGACGATTCGCCAGTTCGCCGGGTTCGGCAATGCGGCCCAGACCAACCAGCGTTACCGGCAGATCCTGCGCAACGGGGGCGGGGGACTGTCGGTGGCCTTCGACATGCCCACTCTGATGGGCCGCGACTCCGACGATCCACGCAGCCTGGGCGAGGTCGGGCACTGCGGCGTGGCGATCGACAGCGCCGCCGATCTGGACATCCTGTTCGGTGACATCCCGCTGGAGCAGGTCACCGCGTCGATGACGATTTCCGGTCCGGCGGTGCCGATGTTCTGCATGTACCTGGTCGCCGCGGAAAGACAGGGTGCGGACATCACCAAGCTCAACGGCACCCTGCAGACCGACATCTTCAAGGAGTACATCGCCCAGAAGGAATGGCTGTTTCCCCCGAGCCCGCACCTGCGGCTGATCGGGGACCTGATGGAGTACTGCGCGGACAAGCTCCCGGCCTACAAGCCGTTGTCGATTTCCGGGTACCACATCAGGGAAGCCGGCGCGACGGCCGCGCAGGAGCTGGCATTCACCTTGGCCGACGGCTTCGGATACGTGGAGTTGGGCCGCACCCGTGGGCTTGACGTCGACCGTTTCGCCAGCGGACTGACCTTCTTCTTCGACGCGCATGTGGATTTTTTCGAAGAGATCGCCAAGTTCCGTGCCGCGCGACGGATCTGGGCCCGCTGGATGCGCGATGTCTACGGCGCGACCACCGACAAGGCGCTGTGGATGCGCTTTCACACCCAGACCGCGGGAGTTTCGCTGACCGCGCAGCAGCCTTACAACAATGTGGTGCGCACCGCGATCGAGGCGCTCGCGGGCGTGCTCGGCGGCACCAACTCGATGCACACCAACGCCCTGGATGAGACCCTGGCGCTACCCAGCGAGCGGGCTGCCGAGATCGCCTTACGTACCCAACAGGTGATCATGGAGGAAACCGGGGTCACCAACGTGGTGGACCCGCTGGGCGGCTCCTGGTACGTCGAGGCGCTGACCGACCGGATCGAGGCCGACGCCGAACGGATCTTCGATCGGATCAAGGACATGGCCGCGGCCGCGGTGCCATCGGGCCGCCACCCGATCGGCGAGATGACGTCGGGCATCCTGCGCGGCATCGAGGACGGCTGGTTCACCGGGGAGATCGCCGATGCGGCATTCGCTTATCAGCAGGCGCTGGAGAAGGGCGACAAGAAGATCGTCGGGGTGAACACGCTCACCGAATCGGTCACCGACGAGCTGGAGATACTCCGGGTCAGCCACGACGTGGAGTGCGAGCAGAACGGGGTACTGCAACAGCGCCGCTCGCAGCGCGACGGGGCCGCTGTCGACCGCGCTCTCGCGGCGATGGTTGCGGTGGCTAGCGGTGACGGCAACCTCATCGAGCCGATGCTCGACGCAGCGCGGGCCGAGGCTACCCTCGGCGAGATTTGCGGGGCGCTCAAGGCGCAGTGGGGTGAATACCGCGAGACGGCCCGATTCTGACAGCTGACATGACCGGAGCCGAGGCCCGCCTTGCCACCATGCCAGGATGGACGGCGTGAGCAGGCCTAATCCGCAGCAGACCGCAGCGATGTCCAACGCAATCTCCGGCGCCGTCGACCTGTCCGCGCTCAAGGCGCGGGCCGATTCGTCGGGCCGGCCGCAACCTCCAGGCGCCACCCCGAGCCAGGAAGGTACTGCCCGGGTCCTCGACGTCACCGAGCAGAGCTTCCAGACCGATGTCGTCGACCGTTCCATGCAGGTGCCCGTGGTGGTCGATCTATGGGCGACGTGGTGCGGTCCGTGCAAGCAGCTGTCTCCGGTGCTCGAACGGCTCGCTGAGTCGGCCGGTGGGGCTTGGGTGCTGGCCAAGGTCGACGTCGATGCCAATCCTCGGATCGCCCAGCTCTTCGGCGCCCAGTCCATCCCTACCGTCATCGCCGTCGCCGGTGGTCAGCCGGTCGACGCCTTCTCCGGTGCCCAGCCAGAGCCAGAGGTGCGGCAGTGGATCGCCTCGATTCTCGACGCACTGCGCGATCGACTGCCCGGTATTCGGGCCGCCGAGCAGGCGGCGCCGGGCGACGGCACCGCAC
>JBGSWT010000890.1:0-3176 GCA_041751815.1 Pseudonocardiaceae bacterium | reverse complement strand
GTTCGAGGGCGAGACCGAGGACCTCGCGGACGTCACCGACCAGGTGCACGGCGAGCTCCTGGCGCACCGACTCCGGCACGTCGTCCAGGTCTGGCTCGTTGCGCCGGGGCAGCAGCACGGTGGTGATCACCGCCCGATGCGCGGCGAGCAGCTTCTGCTTCACGCCGCCGATCGGCAGCACCCGTCCAGTCAGCGACACCTCACCGGTCATCGCCACGTCGGCGCGCACCGGTCGCCCGGACAGCAACGAGGCCAGCGCAGTGATCATGGTGACCCCGGCACTGGGTCCATCTTTGGGCACCGCTCCGGCCGGCACGTGCACATGGACCCCCCGCCCGGCCAGGTCACCTACCGGCAACTCCAATTCCGCCCCGTGCGAGCGCAGGTAGGACAGCGCGATCTGAGCAGATTCCTTCATGACGTCGCCGAGTTGCCCGGTGAGCGTGACGTTCGCCGATCCGGTCTTCCTGTCAGCCAGCGCGGCTTCCACGAACAGCACGTCGCCGCCGGCACCGGTGACCGCGAGCCCGGTCGCCACCCCGGGCACGGCCGTCCGCTCCGCAGACTCCGGAGTGTGCTTCGGCTGGCCAAGGTAGTCCCGCAGGTCACCTGATCCGATGCGAACCGGCAAGTCGTGCTGGTTCAACGCCAGCCGGGTGGTCACCTTGCGCAGGATCCGGGCGATCGCACGCTCCAGCTGCCGCACCCCAGCCTCGCGGGTGTACTCGCCGGCGAGCCGACGTAGCACGGTATCCTCGAGGTGCACCTCCTCGGCGTTCAGTCCGGCCCGGTCGAGCTGGCGAGGCAGCAGATGGTCGCGCGCGATCGCGACCTTCTCCTCCTCGGTGTACCCGTCGAGCGTGACCAGTTCCATCCGGTCAAGCAGCGGCGCGGGAATCGAGTCGAGCACATTCGCCGTCGCCAGAAACATGACGTCGGACAGGTCCAGTTCGACCTCGAGGTAGTGATCCCGGAAGGTGTGGTTCTGCGCTGGGTCGAGTACTTCGAGCAGCGCAGCGGTCGGATCGCCCCGGAAGTCCGAGCCGACCTTGTCCACCTCGTCCAGCAGGACTACCGGGTTCATCGTGCCCGCCTCGGAGATGGCCCGCACGATCCGACCCGGCAGCGCCCCGACATAAGTCCGGCGGTGCCCCCTGATCTCCGCCTCGTCGCGCACGCCACCGAGGGCGACGCGGACGAACTTCCGGCCCATCGCCCTGGCCACCGATTCACCGAGCGAGGTCTTGCCGACCCCCGGCGGGCCGACCAGCGCGAGGACTGCCCCGCTGCGCCGTCCCCCCACGACTCCCAGGTTGCGATCGGTCCGCCGACGGCGAACGGCCAGGTACTCGATGATGCGGTCCTTGACCTCGGCCAGCCCGAAGTGGTCGGTGTCGAGCACCTCACGAGCGCCGGCGATGTCGAAGCTGTCCTCGGTGCGGGCGTTCCACTGCAGGCCCAGCACGGTGTCCAGCCAGGTGCGGATCCAGCCGACCTCCGGCGAGGCTTCGGCGGTCCGCTCCAACTTGCCGACCTCGGTCAGCGCGGCCTTGCGCACGTGTTCCGGCAGCTCCGCGGCCTCAACCCGGGCCCGGTAGTCCTCCTCCTCGGAGGCGGGCTTGCCGTCCAGTTCGGCCAGCTCCTTGCGAATGGCGGCGAGCTGCTGGCGCAGCAGGAACTCCCGCTGCTGGCGCTCCATGCCTTCCTTGACGTCCTTGTTGATCGTCTCTGCGACGTCCAACTCGGCGATCTGCTCATGAGTCCAGCTGACGAGCTTCTCCAGCCGCGCCACCACATTCGGGGTCTCCAGCAGCCAGAGCTTCTGCGCCTTGGTCAGGTAGGGGGCATATCCGGCGAGGTCGGCCAGCGCGCCAGGCTCGTCGACCTGCCGCACCGAGTCGATCACCTGCCAGGCGCCGCGACGCTGCAGGATCGTGGTCACCAAAGCCCGGTACTCCCGGGCCAGTTCGTCAGTCCGGTCGCCGGCCACCGTCTCGTCCGGGGCGGCCGGCGCAGTGAGGACAGACTCAGTGAGGACGTTGGCCTCCACCCACAACGCGGCATCCGGACCCGTCGTGCCGGTTCCAATCCGGACCCGGGAGGTCGCGCGCACGACCGCGGCCTGCTCTCCACCGGGCAGCCGGCCGATCTGCTCCACCACCCCCCACGTGCCAACCGAGGCGTACTTGCCATCAAGTCGGGGCACCAGCAGCACCTGCGGCTGGGTGCTTGAATCCCCATCGGTCGCGGCACGAGCAGCTTCGATGGCCGCTCGGACCTCGGCGTCGGCCAGTGGAACCGGCACCACCATTCCCGGCAACACCACGTCCCGGCAACACCACGGCGTCATCGAGCGGCAGAACCGGCAGCTTCACAGTCTCAGTCAAGATTGTCATCCCTACGAGGAAGATTGAGTCTGCTGAACTCAACTACCACGGCCGTCTCGATATTTCTGGCGGGGGGACGGCTTGGAGGCGAACCCGGCACGGTGGTCCGGGCGCTGCGCACCTGCGCTGACTCCTAGCCGTTCACCGTGAGGGTGCCCATCATGCCGGCGTCTTCGTGGTCGACGGTGTGGCAGTGATAGACGCTACGGCCGGGGTAGTCGGTGAAGGAGATGCGCAGGCGAACCCAGCCCCGGGCGGGGACGAGCACGACGTCTTGCCGGGTGGTGGTGCGGGGTGTTCCGACGCTGTTGGCGAGGACGTGGAAGGGCCATACGTGCAGGTGGAAGGGGTGGCCCATCGGGGGTTCAGCCGTCGTTGGGGTAGACGAACCGGCGGTGGATGAGGTGCGTGCGGTCGGTGAGGGTTTCGGTGCTGATTCGCCTGTCTTTGTCGAGGGTGAGTGCGACGTTGATTGCCGCGGCGGGGTATCCCAGGGCGAGCCGGACCGGCTGGCCATCGTGGGAGATCCGGACGGCGATCGGCGCGGTGCCCGAGGCGTAGGGTTGCTGGGAAACGAAGAACGATCCGTCGAGGTCAAGCCGCTGCAGCGCGCCGGCACCGGTGGTGGTGTCGCTGGTGACGGTTTCGTAGACGGTGATGCGGTCGGCCGTTCGCAGCGCCGCGACCGCCCGCGCCAGCTCGTCGGCGCCGGGTTGAGCAGGCCAGGGGATGATCAAGCTCACGGTGCCGCCCCGCCAGCTGGGTGCGTCCACGCGTAGCGTCAGCACG
>JBGSWT010000889.1:0-3201 GCA_041751815.1 Pseudonocardiaceae bacterium | reverse complement strand
GCCGCTCCGGGGTAGTGGTCGGCGGCGGGTTGCTCGGCCTGGAGGCCGCCCACGCGCTGCGGCAGCTGGGGCTGTCCCCACATGTGGTGGAAATCGCCCCACGGTTGATGCCGATGCAGGTGGATGAGGGCGGCGGGGCGCTGCTGCGCCGGTTCATCGAAAACCTCGGGGTGCGGGTGCACTGCGGCCATGCCACCCAGGCCATCGAACCTGATCGGGGACGGCTGCTGGTCCGGCTCGCCGATGGCACCGAGCTCGACACTGATGTCGTGGTGTTCTCCGCCGGGGTGCGACCGCGCGACGCGCTGGCTCGCGATGCCGGGCTGTCAGTCGGTGAGCGCGGTGGTGTGCTGGTCGATAGCCGCTGCCGCACCTACGACGAAGACATCTGGGCGATCGGCGAATGTGCGGCAGTCGAGGGCCGCTGCTACGGGTTGGTCGCCCCTGGTTACGCGATGGCCGAGGTGGTCGCTGATCGGCTGCTTGGCGGCAACGCCACCTTCCCCGGTGCCGACATGTCCACCAAGCTCAAGCTGCTCGGGGTCGACGTGGCCAGCTTCGGTGATGCTCACGGAAAGACCGAGGGCGCGCTGGAGGTCGTGCACAACGATCCCGTCGCCGGCCGGTACGCGAAGCTAGTCGTCTCCGACGATGCTCGGACGCTGCTCGGCGGGGTGCTGGTGGGCGACGCCGAGGCCTACGGCACGCTGCGCGCGTTGGTCGGCGCCGAGCTGCCGGCCGATCCCGGCGCACTGATCTCCCCGTCCGGTGCGGAGCTGGACGCCGGTGCCCTGCCGTCGGGTGCTCAGGTGTGCTCCTGCCACGCGGTCACCGTCGACACGATCGGCGCGGCGGTAACTGAGCAGGGCTGCACGACGGTGCCTGCTCTCAAGGAGTGCACCAAGGCCGGCACCGGCTGCGGGTCCTGCCTGCCGATGTTGAAGAAGCTGCTGGCCGCTCATGGTGTCGAGCAGTCCAAGGCGCTGTGTGAGCACTTCACCCACAGCCGAGCGGAATTGTACGAAATCGTTGCCGCCACCCGGATTCAAACCTTTTCCGAGCTGGTCGACAAGCACGGCAAAGGCCGTGGATGTGATTTGTGCAAGCCCGCGGTGGCGTCGATCCTCGCCTCGCTGAGCGGGGTGCTGTCCCCGCGAGGCCACATCCTGGACGGCGAGCAGGCCACTCTGCAGGACACCAACGACCACTTTTTGGCCAACCTGCAGCGCAACGGCACCTACTCGGTGATTCCCCGGATCCCCGGTGGTGAGGTCACCCCGGAGAAACTGATCGTGATCGGTGAGGTGGCCCGCGACTTCGGCCTCTACACCAAGATCACCGGTGGGCAGCGGATCGATATGTTCGGTGCTCGGGTGGAGCAGCTGCCGGCGATCTGGCGCCGGCTGGTGGACGCCGGGTTCGAGTCCGGGCACGCCTACGGCAAGGCGTTGCGCACGGTGAAGTCCTGCGTGGGCACCGACTGGTGCCGTTACGGCGTGCAGGACTCGGTGGGCATGGCCATCTCGCTGGAGTTGCGTTACCGCGGGTTGCGCGCGCCGCACAAGCTCAAGTCTGCGGTGTCGGGGTGTGCCCGGGAATGCGCCGAGGCCCGCAGCAAGGACTTCGGGGTGATCGCCACCGAGACGGGGTGGAACCTCTATGTGTGCGGCAACGGCGGCTTCCGGCCGCGGCACGCCGATCTCCTGGTGTCCGACGTGGACACCGAGACGCTGGTGCGCACCATCGATCGGTTCCTGATGTTCTACGTCCGCACCGCCGACCGGCTGCAGCGCACCGCGCCGTGGCTGGAGGACATGGAAGGCGGGCTGGACCATCTGCGCGACGTGATCGTGCACGACTCGCTCGGAATCTGTGCCGAGCTCGACGCGGCGATGGAGGCGCACGTGGCGGGCTACTCCGACGAGTGGCGCGGCGTGCTGGAGGATCCCGACAAACTGGCTCGCTTCACCTCGTTCGTCAACGCGCCGGGCACCCCCGATCCAACGATCGAGTTCGTCCAGGAGCGCGGCCAGCCAACGCCGGCCCATCGCCGGTCCGGCCAACCGGTCCTGATCGCCGGCCCGAACCTGACGGTGGTGCGATGACCGCCGACGTGATTGGTCCCGCGGAGGCGGCGACATGACCGCCGACGTAATGACGCCGTGTTTCGCGGATCACGGACGGTTCGCTAGCCGGGACTTGAGTGCCCTTGGCTCCCCGAACTCAACACCAGAGCTGTGCGGTCGACATGGAACAGCGCTGCTGTTGAGTTGGGGAACCTGGGAGTTAGGGTCGAGCTTGAAGATCTGTGGGACACGCTGTAGTCCCGCGGAGGCGGCGATATGACCGCGCAGGTGCGGGCGGGGTGGACCGCGGTGTGTCGTTACGACGACATCATCCCGGAACGAGGGGTGGCGGCGCTGGTCGACGGGGCCGTGGTGGCGGTGTTCCGTACCCACGACGGCGCGCTGCACGCACTGTCGAACCTGGACCCGTTCAGCAGCGCATCGGTGCTGTCCCGGGGTATCGTCGGAGACCGTGAGGGGCGGGCGACGGTGGCCTCCCCGATCTACAAGCAGGTGTTCGAGCTGGCCACCGGGCTATGCCTGGACGATCCGGATGTCACGGTGCCGACGTATCCGGTGCGGGTCGTCGACGGCATCGTGGAGATCGGTCCACCATGACCCCCTTCCCGCGTGTCCGCGCCTCATGCACGGTGTGTCGCCCGCTGGTGCACGGTGTGTCCAGCGCCTGTGCACGGTCCACCGACGCACTCGTCACCGCTGAGCCGCCATCGGCACAGCGCACGAGGGTGCCGACATGACCGCCCCATCGCCGAGGCCGCGACCCGAGCCCCTGCCGCTGGCGGGATTCACCGTCGGTGTCACTGCTGCCCGGAGAGCGGCGGAGCTGGGTGCTTCGCTGGAGCGCAAGGGCGCCGAGGTGTTGCATGCCCCGGCGATCCGGATCGTGCCGCTGGCCGATGACACCGAACTGCACGTTGCCACCGAACAGCTGATCAACCATCCTCCTGACATTGTGGTGGTGACCACCGGCATCGGTTTCCGCGGTTGGATGGAGGCAGCCGACGGGTGGGGGCTGGGCGAGGCGCTGATCGCCGCGCTGCGCCGCGCCACCTTGCTGTCTCGAGGGCCCAAGTCCCGCGGCGCGGTTCGGGCGGCGGGCCTGACCGATGCCTGG
>JBGSWT010000888.1:0-3974 GCA_041751815.1 Pseudonocardiaceae bacterium | reverse complement strand
AGCATCATCAACGCGGCCATGTCCGCGGCGCTCATCGCATCCCGTAACTGCGCGTCACCCAGCAACCCGGGGGCTCTGCGGTACAAATCGAGCACCCCGAGGTTGACCGTGCCCCACTGCAACGGCAGCGCGAACAGTGCACGGACCCCGGACTGTTCCAGGACCGCGGCGGCGAAAACCGGCCACCGGCGCACCTCCGTGGGGTGGCACAGATCCGGGACGAGCACCGGGCGCCCGCTCACCGCAGCCTCCATGCACGCCCCCTCCGCGAGGGTGAACTGGAGATCTTCGAGCAGCTCCGCCGTCGCATCGCTGGCAAACAGCGTCTCCCGCGACGTGCTCGCGGTGAGCAGCGAGATCCCGGCCCCGTCGATGTCCAGGCCCGCCACACAGGCCCGGCAGATCTGCTCGGCCAACGCGCGATCATCGCCGCCGCCGGCGATAGCCAGCAACGTCCGGGTCACCCCGCCCAGCTCAGCCACCCGGACCGACCCCGCGGCCCGCGCGCTCAGCCAGCTTCCACACCGGTGCCGACCCCCGTTCAGTCGCACGTCGAGAGACCCACGAGACGGAGCACGACAGGAACTCGATCGGGGCCAGCGGACCCCCCGAACGTACTCCTGGCCGGGTGGCCGGAACAGGTTGACCAGCACGAAATCGCTGTCGCTCGCACCGGGGTGACCGGCTCGCTCAACGGTGTACTGGTCGAAGGCCTGAACGACGAGGAATCCACCGGCACCCACCGCCTCACTCCGGCGCAGCCGCCCGCGCGAGCAGCAACACGATCAGCCGGTCGTGGGCCCGAACGGCAGGCCCGCAGCAGCTCCCCCACCTCGACATCACTGGCCCGTGTCACCGTCCGGGACCGCAGCGCGATGACGCGCCTTGGCGTAGTAGCGCAACCCGCTGGCTCCGGGTCAATCGGGAGTGCAGCGTCCGCGGGGAGATCGCACCGCGGAGCCCAGTCAAAGAGATAGGCATCCAGCGCGGGGCGCGCCTGTGCGTCTGCACGAAAGTGCAAGACCGCCGACGACTTCGACTCCCGGGGCACAAAGCGCTGCGCCCATCGCCGACAGCGGCGGCGAGCTCGCTGTGCTGCACGGCCACGACGGGGTGGCTCGGCGACTCGTAGCGGTCAAGGATCTCGGCCAGCCGCTGCTGGACGTCGACGGGACTCCCCGCTGTGTGTGACCTGTCAGGATCCCTCAATTCTAGCCTGAGCCTGCTGCGGCCTGTCGGGGGTCATGGAGCCCTCGACGACGCCTCGGGCGACGTCGCTGAGCCGCAATCCCTTTCTACGGGCGTGGGCCCGGAGCAGGGCGACGACGTCGGGGAAGTCGAGTCCGCTGCGGTCGGCGAGCACACCCTTGGCCTGCTCGATGATGATCCGGCTGTTGAGTGCGGTCTGTAGTTGCTCGGTGAGGATCTCGCCGCGGTGGGCGGCGCGCTCGTGCAGGATGCCGATGGTCGCTACGTCGGCCAATGCCTGGCCGACCCGGAGGTCTTCCGGTGGCAACGGGCCAGGTTGGGCGGCGAACAGGTTCAGCCCGCCGATCGTCACCGAGCGCAGCCGCATCGGCAGCGCGTGTACTGCGCGGAAGCCTTCCTGCACGGCACGGGGGGCGAATTGCGGCCATCGATCGGCGATCTCGGTGACATCCGGTGCGCTGACCGCCCGGCCTGCGTGGAAACAGTCGAGGCAGGGACCCTCGTGGGCCTGCAGCTGGAACAGCTCCAGTAGCCGAGCCCCTTTGGTCGAGCAGTCCATCACCCGCAGCTGGCCGCGCCCGTCGCACAGCAGTATTCCCGCGGCGTCCGCGGCGAGCAGGTGGGTGCAGGTCTCGACCAGGCGGTGCAGCAGGTCGATGACGTCGTAGTCGTCGATGAGGGTGTCGGCCAAGGCAACGAACGCTTCGACCAGCGCGGGTTCACGCGCTCCGGGCATCGTGGATGTCATGGCCGAGCCCTCCGCCCTCGGGCGTCGGGCGTCATCACTGGTCCTCTACCGGGAACCGTAGCCGCCGGGTAACGACCTGACGAGCGACATCGTCGAGAAGCTGGCCCGAATTGTACGCGTATGCGCCCAAGGGTCGCCAGCGCCGATTCGGCCGAGATCTCCAGCTGGGCACTTCACCTTTTGTGGTCTTCGCTGTTCCCCGGCGGTCCTGGCAAGACTCGATCTGCGGTGGACTTCACCTCACTGATGGATGACCTGGAGTCCCGGGTATTCGATCGGCTCCCCGACGAGACCTGGTGCTACCCCGGCCACGGCAAGGACTCCACTCTCGGCGCGGAGCGGCCCCACCTCGCCGAGTGGCGCGAACGGGGCTGGTGATCGCAAAGGGGAAGGCTTATCAGCAGACGCTCGTCGTTTGAGTGTCATGTCGAGATGTGCATGACCCCGGAAAGCTGAATCAGCCACCGGCAGGTCGGGAAGACCTCGTCGCCCGAGAACTTAGCGTCGTCGATCGACGACATCGAGCAGTGGATCTTCGGTGAGCTGCGGAGGACATGTGCTCCTACCTTGGTCCCCCCGAGCTCGCGGAGCGGCGCGCCCGCAGCTGATGAGCAGACTGACTCCCGACGGGGCAACGGGACGCGCCAGTTGTGCCGTTGACGGGTTCGGTGCCGTAGTTGTCATGGCCCCGCAGTCGTTACCGATAAAAAATCGGTGACTTGTCAGTCAATCAGGGAGGCACGGAATGGGGCGGCGGATCGGCGGGGCAGGTGGCGGCTCGGATCCCGGCCCGAGTAAAGGCGATCGCTTCGTCGCCGTGGCCGTGCTCGCTGTTGCGGTCGCTGCAGCAGGGGGTGGTGTCGGTGGTAGTACGTCGCTGGGCGGGTCCGCGACCGGTCAAGCTGTCGACACGGCAGCCGGGCAGAGCATTAGCGCGAAGAAGGCCGAGGGTAAAAAGGCGGCGCGCAAGGGCAATGCTGACGAGGCATGGCGGCGCATGGGGATGCGCACTCTCAAGAAGGCCGTGAAGCAGGATCTGGAGTGCGTGGTAAACTCCTTTGGGCAGGTGCGCAAGTTCTTCGCCCGCACCCCGTGTAAGTCGCTAGACCGAGTGCTGTTCGGCATCGGCGACGACCGAGGCAACTCCGTTGCGGTCTCCGTGGCATGGGTCGGCTTCCACACCCGCGGCGACGCGCGGGAATTCAAGCGGCTCGACGACGTCCACGGCACCGGCAACGTCACCCCGCTGGCCAGCACGCTGTTGGGGCTCGCCGACATCAGCTTCACCGGCCACCACTACCAGTCCCGCCTGAACAGCAAGACGACCGTCATTGTCGAGGCCGAACCCGCAACCGGGCAAGTCAGTGACGAGATGCTCGACGCCGTCGCCGACGTGGCCGTGCTGCTGCCTCGCCCCTGACCCACCGTCGACGAGCCAGAGATTACCCGACGCACCAAGTCTTTGTCCTTGTTGGAGAACAGCCGAACCGCAGCATCTCAAACAGGTCGCACCATGGAATCACCTCTTCGCCGAGGTTTCGGCCCCGGGGGAGCTCCCCGGGGCTCGGCGGGGAGAGGTCCGCGGTGGACACTGGCGAGGGCACGCGCACGATCGGCCGGTGGGTGGTTAGATCCGATACGCCCGGGGCAAGTCACTGCGGGTGGTCGGGGTTTGCAGGCGTGCTCGACAGCCTCCCAGCACGCAGCAATCGCCACTAGGACGTTGAGATTTGAGCCAAGTTTTTAAGCGGCCATGCGGGCCTCGCGGACGTAGTCATCGACGTGCTGGTTGATCACCTGCAGGGCTTGTCGCAGGGCTAGGGGCGCGGGTGGGTCGTTGGCCGCGGTGAGCGGGCGTAGGAGCCGGTTGTGGAGTTTGGTGTAGAAGAGCGCGACTCGCTGGCCCTCGTCGGTCAGGACGTAGGTGTTGGTGTGCGGTAGCCGGGTGATCAAACCCTTGAGTCGCAGGCGTCGCAGGTCATAACTCATCTGGCCCATCGAGTACGGCACACCGAGC
>JBGSWT010000887.1:0-6833 GCA_041751815.1 Pseudonocardiaceae bacterium | reverse complement strand
GCTCGGCGCGCTGTTCGCCGCGGTGACCGCGCTGTTCCGGTACGCCCCGCGGCGGCGGCAGCCCGGACTTTCCTGGCTGGCGGTCGGGGCCGGAGTGACCGTGCTGGGGTGGCTGATCGTGTCCGTCCTGCTCGGCGTGTACATCGCCGTCGCCGATAACTTCGACGACACCTACGGGCCGCTCACCGCGGTGATGGCGCTGCTGTTGTGGGCCAACGCCACTGGCGTCGCCCTGCTTGCCGGGGTCGCGTTGGCCGCGCAGCTCGAGGCCGTCCTGGCGGGCCGGATCGATCCGCTGCTGGCTGACACCGACGACGACGGCATCCCCGACGAGCTCGACGAGGAAAGCACCGGTTCGTCCCAGCGGTGATCTGCTGCTGCGTATCCTCGGTGGCCCGGCTGGCGTCGGCCCTCGTACGCGGCCTCGGCGCACCGGTCGACGATCGACTCCTCCACGACCGATCCCTCACCGGCGTTTCTGGCTGTCGCCGACGGTCGCGACATTGCGCGCTGCACGGCAATGATCAACCGCCGTTGGCAGCGCGACAATGACCAGGGGGCCGGGTTCGTCGGCTACTTCGTGGCGCTGCGCGGCACCGAGCCGCAGGTAGCCGAGCTACTCGCCACCGCTGAGCAGTGGCTCGCGCAGCGGGGTGCTGACCGCGTCATCGCGCCGTTCAACGGCGCCGCGATGCGCGGTCTCGGCACCCTGACCGGCGCGTTCGACGAGAGCCCGATGTTCCCGTTCCCGTGGCAGCCGCCGCACCACCCCGCTTTGCTGGAGGCCAACGGCTACCGGCCCAGCTACCCGTTCTGGATCTTCGACATCGACTGCTCGTCCGAGCGCTACCGCGACTCGCGCCCTGGAGAACGCGCGGTGCACGGTGCGCCAGTGGACAAGAAGCGCTGGAAACCAGAGATGGAGACCATGCGAACAGTCTTCAACGACACCTTCTGCCGGGCAGGATCGTGGACCACGGTGTAGCACTACGCATCGGGCCACAGTCGGTGTACTTGTTCAGCATGATGAGGTGACGTTCGTGATGAGCCTGAAGATCGGGTACAAGGCATCGGCCGAGCAGTTCGGCCCGCGTGAACTGGTGGAGTTCGCCGTACAAGCCGAGGATCTGGGCCTCGACAGCGTAATGATCAGCGATCACTTCCAGCCGTGGCGCCACCAGCGCGGACACGCCCCATTCTCGCTGTCCTGGCTCAGCGCGGTGGGAGAGCGCACGTCCCGGATCATGCTGGGGACGAGTGTCATGACCGCGACCTTCCGCTACAACCCGGCGGTGGTGGCGCAGGCCTTCGGCACACTCGGCTGCCTGTACCCCGGACGAGTCATGTTGGGCATCGGGACCGGCGAGGCGCTCAACGAGGTCGCCGTGTCGCGGCTCGAGTGGCCGCCGTTCAAGGAGCGGTTCGCTCGCCTACGAGAAGCCGTGAAGCTGATGCGCGCACTGTGGCGCGACGAGCGTGTCACGTTCGAGGGCGAGTTCTACAAGACCACGAATGCCACGATCTACGACCGGCCGGCAGCGGGGATTCCGATCTACATCGCAGCCGGCGGCCCCGTGGTGGCGAAGTACGCGGGGAGGGCCGGTGACGGGTTCATCTGCACCAGCGGCAAGGGAATGGACCTCTACACG
Organism: Pseudonocardiaceae bacterium; assembly: GCA_041751815.1. GTDB lineage: Bacteria > Actinomycetota > Actinomycetes > Mycobacteriales > Pseudonocardiaceae. The sequence continues at coordinate 5,184 of JBGSWT010000887.1, read as the reverse complement.
GAGAAGCTCATTCCCGCCGTCGAGCAGGGCCTTGCTGACAGTGGCCGCGCGCCGGGCGACATCGAGCGGATGATCGAGATCAAGCTCTCGTTCGACCCGGACCCTGAACAGGCGCTGGAAAACACCCGGTTCTGGGCCCCGCTGGCCTTGTCGGCTGAGCAGAAGCATGGTCTGAATGATCCGATTGAGATGGAGGCGGCCGGCGATGCACTGCCCATCGAGCAGGTCGCCAGCCGCTGGATCGTCAGCTCAGACCCGGACGAGGCCGTCGCGGCGATCAGGGGCTATGTCCACGCCGGGTTCGACCACCTGGTGTTTCACGGCCCGGGCCACGACCAGAGCCGGTTTCTCACCAGCTTCGCCGAGCAAGTCCTGCCCCGCTTGCGTGCTCTACAGCAATAGCCGGTCGAAGGCCTTGCGACCGTGGTAAACGCCAGTCGGATTCCCAGCTAATACAGCAACGGCAGTTCGAGCGCTGGCGCTCGGAGAACCACCCTTGATCGTCGTTTGGGAAGAACTAACCGTGTCCTCCGCGGCTCATTCTTCCCGATCGTTGATCACGCGCGAAGTGACGATCCCACTTGCGGCGACCGCGGGCGCGCTATGGCCGTCGGGTTGCTGTGCATCGTGGCTGGGGATGGCTGCGGGGGCTTGGCGCGCTGTCGGCGCTGGAGCCTGCGGAAAGGACATGTGGACCGCTGGCAGGTTGCGCCGGGTCGTCGTCGTGGTAGGCCACATCGGTGACGGCGCCGTCGTAGGCCTGGGCGGTCGGCCGTTGGCGCAGTGTTATCTCGCGCAGAAACAGCACAGCGACGAATCCGATGAGGGCGAAGGGGACCGCAGCGAGGAACGCGGTCTGCATGGCCTCGGCGAAGCCGGTGATGACGGCGGTGTGGACCGGTTCGGGCAGCGCGGCGATCTCGGCAGGGGTACCGGAGGTGGCGCGGCCACCCACGGCGGCGAGGCGCTCGGGTGGGACACCGGCGCTGGTGAGGGCGGCGGGGATGGTGTCGAGCAGGCGGTGTGACAACAACGCCCCAAAGACCGCGACGCCGGCAGCGCCACCCATGGACCGGAAGAACGTCGCGCCGGAGGTGGCCACGCCGAGGTCCTTGTGCTCGACGGCGTTCTGGGCGGCGAGCACGAGGACCTGCATAACCATGCCGATACCCAGGCCGGTGACCAGCATGTAGGCGCCGGTGACGACGAGCGAGGTGTGCACGTCCAGCAGGGACAACAGGCCGAGACCGATGGCCGCGATGAGCATCCCGAACACGGGGAAGATCTTGTAGCGCCCGGTGCGAGTGATGATCCGCCCGGAGACGATGGAGGTGACCAGCAGGCCGGCCACGAGCGGCACGGTGAGCAAGCCCGACGCGGTCGGGGACTCGCCCTTGACGATCTGCAGGTACTGCGGCAGGAAGATGATCGCCCCGAACATGGCCACACCGACCATGAACCCGGTGACGCTGGTGACCACGAAGGTTCGGTTGGCGAACAGGTGGGGTGGCATGATCGGCTCGGTGGCCCGCCGCTCCTGCCAGATCGCGGCGCCCAGCGTGAGCAGCGTGATCGCCAGCAGACCGTAGGTCCAGGCGGAGTTCCAGGCGAACTCCTTGCCTCCCAGCGACAGCACCAGCAGCAGGGCGCTCACCGACGCGACGATGAAGAACGCGCCGAGCCAATCGATGGCGCGCCGGCGACAGGGGAAGCTAAATTGCAGCGCCCGCTCGGTGACCAGCAGCGCCACGACGCCGACCGGGATGCCAACCCAGAACGTCCACCGCCAGGACCCGTGCTCCACGAGGAATCCGCCCACCAGCGGCCCGGCCACGGTGGCCAGGCCGAACACCGAGCCGATGTAGCCTTGATAGCGGCCGCGCTCTCGGGGACTGACCACGTCGCCGATGATCGCCTGGGACAGCGCCATCAGGCCCCCGACCCCGAGTCCCTGTATGCCGCGGGCGCCGATCAGCTGAGTCATGTTCTGCGCGAACCCGGCCGCCAGCGATGCGACGAGGAACAGCCCGATGGCCGACTGGAACATGATCTTACGGCCATGCAGATCCGACAGCTTGCCCCAGATTGGCGTCTAGACGGTGGAGGCCAGCAGGGTCGCCGACACCACCCACGCCAGCTGTTCCTGCCCGCCGAGCTCACCGACGATCGTGGGCAGCGCCGTGGCCACGATCGTCTGCGACAGCGCGGCGACCAGCATGCCCAGCATCAGCCCCACCAGCACGGTGAGGATCTGCCGGTGGGTCAGCACCGGCATGTCGACGGAGGCCGGGGACGCTTCGGTCGCTCGCCGGGAGTCGGGGCGGGAGTCAGGGGAAGTCATGGACGACGGTCCTCCACAGCAGCATGGATGCACCCTCCGCGACGGATCGCAAGGGTGGGACGGGGGCGTGGGCGGCGGACCCTGGCGATCACCGGGGCGCGAGTATGGAGATCGTGGCGGCAGCCTGCTCGCACACATCCGCGTTGAACCTGGCAAGCAGATCAGCGAAAAGCTCCACATCCTGTGCGGGCCAGGCGGCAAGGACGTCGTGCAGCATCCGGCGCCGCTGGGCGCGCGTGCGCTCCAACACATCCCGACCAGCGGGGGTGACCGTCAGCAGGGCAGCTCGTCCATCGGAGGGGTCCGGGTCGCGGCGGATCAGCCCCGCGGCCTGCAATGTGGCGACCTGCCGGCTGACCGTGGACACGTCGAGCGTGAACGCGGCGGCCAGCTCACTCAACCGCACAACACCCTCATCGTGCACACGCCCAAGCACGTTGTACACCGAGCGTTCCAGCAGCCGCAGGCCGCCTTCATTGTGCAGGTGCACGCGCTGTGCTCGCCGCACCAACAGCGTGAGCTCGTCTTCCACTCGCTCGACAGGACTGACCATGATGTCACCTCTCGTGACTTTTCGTAGCCATCTTCACTCTATCGAGGGTACCTAACTAGTTGCTGGTTGCCAACTAGTTACACAGCTCAGGTCTGGTTCGCTGGATCGTCAGCGACGGTGCCGCGGTTGGGCTGCGCGGTTGTCCTGGTGGCGATGACGGCCGGCTCACAACAGTTCCGCGCTCTTTGGGTGCTACCGGTCTAAGATCGTCTTGGTGCCGAGAGGGGCCGGATGGACCGAAACATACGCACGGTGGACGACGTATTGAGGCTCCTGGACGGGCTGTTCGCGCCGGAAGCCGACCGCTGGACAACCAACGCCGGCTCCTCCTGGTGGGACAGTTTCTACGCGGACCGCTCCAAGCCCGTGCCGTTCTTCGTGACGAAACCGGACGAGAACCTCGTCTCCTACCTCGACCGCAGCCTGATCACCCCGGGCCGCGCGCTCGACTTGGGCTGTGGCCCCGGCCGCAACGCCCTGCACCTCGCCTCGGCGGGATTCACCGTCGACGCCGTGGACCTCTCCCCGGCGGCCATCGCCTGGGCCACCGACCGCGCCCGCGAGGCCGGCGCCGAGGTCCAATTTCATTGCGGCGACGCCTTCGCCCTCGCCGGGACCGACCTGGGCGGCCCGTACGACCTGATCTACGATTCCGGCTGCTTCCACCACCTGCCACCGCACCGCCGCGTCAGCTACCTCGCCCTCCTCGACCGGTCCCTCGCCCCCGGCGGCCATCTCGCCCTGGCCTGCTTCGCGGCCGGCGAGATGGGTTCCGAACTCCCCGATGCTGAGTTCTACCGCCACTCCCGCTTGGACGGCGGCCTCGCCTACACCCCGGAGTCCCTGCGCTGGATCTTCTCCCACCTGACGGAAGTGGAACTGCGCCGCATGCGTGACGAGCCACCCGAGTCCCCGTGTTTCGGCGAGCCTTTCCTCTGGACAGCCCTGTTCCGCCACGACGCCCACCTCTAGCGTCCGTGGGACATCTGCATTGCCGGATCGATGTGAACGCCTCGACAGGCGTGGCGCGCTCAAGCGGGGTTCATATCCCACAGAGCTACGGTCTTGTCCCGGCTGCCGGTGGCCAGGGTGCGCCCATCAGGGGAGAACGCCACAGCGTTGACTTCGTCTGTGTGGCCGGTGAGGGGCTGACCATGGCGGCGAGGTTGGTTGCGGTCGGTGAGATCCCAGATAATGACGGTCCGGTCGTCGCTGGCGCTGGCTAACGTGCGCCCGTCTGGGGAGAACGCCACAGCGTTGACTACGTCCGTGTGGCCGGTGAGAGGCTGACCAAGGCGGCGGGGTTGGTTGGGGTCGGTGAGATCCCACAGGATGACGGTCCGGTCGCCGCTGGCGGTGGCCATGGTGCGCCCATCAGGGGAAATCACCATTGCAGTCACCCAGGCAGGACCGGTGAGTGCCCGGCCGAGGCGGCGGGGTTGGTTGCGGTTGGACAGATCCCACAGTGTGATGCTGTGGTCGTCGCTTACCGTGGCCAATACGCGCCCGTCTGGAGAGAACGCTGCCACGCCGGCGAAGACGGAGAGGGGCTGGCCAAGGGGATGGGGTTGATTGAGGTCGGTGAGATCCCACAGGATGACGGTCCGGTCGCCGCTGGCGGTGGCCATGGTGCGCCCATCAGGGGAAATCACCATTGCAGTCACCCAGCCAGGACCGGTGAGTGCCCGGCCGAGGCGGCGGGGTTGGTTGCGGTCGGACAGATCCCACAGGATGACGGAGCTGTCGCGGCTGCCTGTGGCCAGGGTGAGCCCGTCCGGCAAGAACGCCACCGAGTCGACCACGTCTGTGTGGCCGATGAGGGGCAGGTCCAGCCGCCGAGGCCGGCTGCGATCGCTCAGGTCCCACACAATGACGGGGCTAGTGGCCAGGGTGCGCCCATCGGGGGAAAACGCCACCGCAGTAACCGGCCCAGGGTAGCCGGTGAGGGGCTGGCCGAGGCGTCTGGGTTGGCTCTGGTGGGTGTGATCCGATGCGATGACGTCGGCCTGAGTCCCCATGCCACCGGCGACGGTGGTGTGTTGAGCCGCAACGGCCTGGTTTCGCTGGCCCACTGCGACCACGGCGGCTATTACCGACGCCATGAGCAGCACTGTCAGGGCGGTGACGCCCCCACGAGCCAGCCACACAGTGCGGCGGTGCTGGCGGTGACTTGCTTTGAGCTGGTCGGCCATCACGCCTTGCCTGTCCCCTCCGAGCCAACAATCCGGGGCAGGTCCCGATGTGACTCCGTCTACGAAGTATCGGCGAACCACCGCCGATTGTTGCCCTA
>JBGSWT010000886.1:0-7677 GCA_041751815.1 Pseudonocardiaceae bacterium | reverse complement strand
GCTCGGGCGACAGATCGAACAACGCCCGCAGCGCGGCGTGTACCACCGCTCCGAGCGTGTTGTGTGCCCAGGCTCCACCCCGCGGCAGGGCGGGCCGGTCCAGGTAGGTCATCCGGTAGCGCCGGCGGCAGCCGGTCCAGGCCGTGAGCTTGGCGGGGGTCACCCGCACCAGGGGCCGGGGCACACCACCGAGGTCCAACTCTCCCTGCGCTCGCGGTGCCATCGCGCCTACCGTACTCACCCCCCTACTGCCGCGATGCCGCTGCCAGCAGCCAGTTCCTCGATCCGCTCCAGCATCTCCGGATCGGTGGTCTCCTGGCCCAGATATACCGTCTTATTCGTGCCGTGGTAGTCGCTGGAGCCGGTGATCAGCAGGCCCAGTGTGGCCGCGAGGTCGCGTAGTGCTGTGCGGTCGTCGCTAGTGTGATCGGGATGGTCGACTTCTACCCCCAGGAGTCCTTCGGCGGCCAGCTCGGCGATCACGTCGAGACCGACCACCGCCCCACGGCGGCGAGCCACAGCGTGCGCCAGCACCGGTACCCCTCCAGCTGCCCGAATCATCCGGATCGCTGCGATGACGTCGGTGTCGGCCCGGCCTGCGTGGTACGGGCCTCCCGTGACCAGATATCGGCGGAAGGCCTCATCCACGCTGCCTACCACACCGGCCGACACCAGCGCTCTGGCCAGGTGGGGTCGACCGGCTGAAGCATGCTGCGGTAGGTCGCCGAGCAGTGCATCGGGGTCTACCGGGAAGCCGTCGGCGGCCATCCGCTGCGCCATGGTGTGCAGCCGTGCCCGCCGCTGCGCCCGCAGCCGGACCTGCTCAGCGATGATCGCCTCCGAGGCAGGGTCGAACAAGTAACCCAGGAGGTGCACCGAGATGTGCCCACCCCGGCCGTCGGGTGCAGTGCAGGAGAATTCCGCACCGCGGATCAGTCGCAGACCCGCGGGCAAAGCAGCTACGGCCTCGGCCCATCCGGCGGTGGTGTCGTGGTCGGTCAGCCCAATCACGTCGAGACCGGCCGCAACCGCAGTCGCGACCAGCTCAGCGGGGGTATCGGTCCCGTCGGATGCGGTGGAATGGGCGTGCAGGTCGATACGCACGACTGACAGTGTCCGGGACCGCCTCAAGGTCTGCCCTGCAGGTCACCTCGCAGGCGTCCGCGACCAACGCTTGCGGGGAGGCGGCGGTGGAACGGGACGGCGACGGGGACGGGCCTGATCCTTCGAGTTGAAAATCAGCTCAGAGATCGCATCAAAGGTCGCCTCGGGTTTGGGCAGGAAGTAGATCCACTCGAGGGCCTGCTGCTGCCCAGCCGATTCCACCCTGAGCGTGCCGTAGCCGAGCAGTCGCCCACCGAAGCTCCGCATGTAGCTCATGTCGGTCACTTTTTTGATCGGCATCATGGAGATCTTCGTCACGATAATGCCGCTCGTGATCAGGAACCGCTCGTCGGTCATGACGATCTGCTCGACCCACCACTCCAGCACGTTCCAGGCCAAGCGCAGCACCGCGGCGACCGCGAGATACCAGAGCACCGACTGCAGCACCCAAAGATCGTCCCCAGTGATCAGTTGAGACAGCACGAACGCCACGAGCACGACCACGAAAGTCTCCGCCAGCACCCGCAGTTGGCTGGCCCAGTGCCGCCGCACCCGGATCACCCGCCGCTCAGTGGGGATCAGGTACTCGTTGGGATGCCGACCGAGCATGTCAGGGCTGCCTGGACTCCGGGAACATGAAGCAAGGGTACTACCGTCCCTGGAGATGACAGGACCTTGCGCGCAGCACATCCGGTGTGTCGGAGCAGTGGTGTTCGACAGCGCGAGCAGGATATTGCTGGTCCGCAGGGCCAATGAGCCGGGACGGGGACGATGGTCGGTGCCCGGTGGCCGAGTGCAGGCCGGTGAGACCGACCATCATGCAGTGATCCGCGAGGTAGCCGAAGAGACCGGGCTGGAGGTCCAGGTCACCCGTCGGGCGGGAAGCGTACAGCGCTGTGCGCCGGGCGGAGCAGTCTTCGATATCCATGACTACCTCTGCCTGGCAACAAGCGGGTCACTGCACGCCGGCGACGATGCTGACGAAGCTCGCTGGTGCGACGCGGAAACCCTGACCCGCCTGCCGATTGTGGACGGGCTCCTCGAAGCCCTCACCCTGTGGGATTGCCTCCCGCTCTGACTGCGGTGATCAGGTGGTCACGGTGCCAGGACCCATGGCCAGCTTGGCCAGCATGTCGCGAGCCTGCTCGGCGTGGCGCGGTTGGCACAGCACGTCGTAACGCCCGGCGACCAGTTGGCTTGCCGACGCGAAGTCTCGCCGGCCGCGAGTCGAGGCGTAACCAGCGGCCGCGAACACCGTCCCGAACACCGCACCGGTGGCCACGCCCACCAGGATCGGGATGACCCCAGCACCGGCTTGGGTAGCGAACAGGCTGAGCAGCACTCCGACGAACAGGCCGAACCAAGCACCCGACGCGGCTCCTTGAGCCAGCACCCGACCCCAGGTCAACCGTCGCAGTACCCGCTCGACCAGCATCAGGTCCACTCCGACGATGGTGACCTCGGCGACCGGAAAGTGGTTGTCGGCGAGATGGTCGACAGCGCGCTGCGCCTCGGCGTAGGTGGCGTAGGAACCGATCGGCCAACCAGTGGGTGGGGTGGGCAGCCCACGCATCTGGCCCTGGCTGCTGAACGGGCTGGTCACAGTGCATCACCTCTGGCTGCGGGGTACCCATCGTGCCAAGGTTGACGCGCACGGCCCCGGTTAGCGGATCAACTTCGCGCAGCGTACTCCTGCAGCAATCCTCTACTAATGATCGTCTTCTGGATCTCGCTGGTTCCCTCACCGATGAGCAGGAACGGCGCCTCACGCATCAGCCGCTCGATCTCGAATTCCTTGGAGTAGCCGTACCCGCCGTGGATCCGGAAGGCGTCCTCCGTGACCTCTTTGCAGTATTCGCTGGCCAGCAGCTTCGCCATCCCGGTCTGGACATCGTTGCGCGCACCGGAGTCCTTGAGCCGGGCGGCGTTGACCATCATCAGGTGCGCGGCCTCGACCTTGGTGGCCATCTCGGCGAGCTTGAACGCGATGGCCTGGTGCTGGGCGATCGGCTTGCCGAAGGTCCGCCGCTGCTGGGCGTAGCCGACCGCGAGTTCGAAGGCGCGAATGGCGATGCCACAGGCGCGGGCCGCGACGTTGACCCGCCCTACCTCGACGCCGTCCATCATCTGCGCGAAGCCCTTGCCGGGCGCGTCCCCGAGCACCTTGTCGGCACCGACGCGATGGCCGTCGAAGACCAGCTCGGTGGTGTCGACTCCCTTGTATCCCATCTTGTCGATCTTGCCGGGCACGCTGAGTCCGGGGGCGACCTCACCGAAGCCCACCGGCTTGTCCACCAGCAGTGTGGTGAGGTTGCGGTGCGCCTTCACAGCGCCCTCGTCGGTCTTGACCAGGGTCGCCACCAGATTCGACGTCGCGCCATTGGTCAGCCACATCTTCGCACCGTCGACGACATAGTGATCCCCGTCGCGTCTGGCCCGGGTCTTGATCGCCGCAACGTCGGAGCCCAGCTCCGGCTCGGACATGGAAAAGGCACCACGGATGCTGCCCTCAGCCATCTTGGGCAGGTAATGCTGCTTCTGTTCGTCGGTGCCGTGCTGGCAGATCATGTACGACACGATGAAGTGGGTGTTGATCACACCGGACACGCTCATCCAACCTCGAGCGATCTGCTCCACGACCAGTGCGTAGGTCAGCAGCGACTCCTCCAGACCGCCGTACTCCTCGGGGATGGTGAGCCCGAACAGGCCCATCTCTTTCATCCCGTCCACGATGTCCTGCGGATAGCTGTCGGCGTGCTCGAGCTCCTGGGCGACCGGGATGATCTCCTTATCCACGAAGGACTTGACGGTGGACAGGATCTCCTGCTGGATTTCGGTGAGGCCATCGGTCTGAGCGAGCCGCGCCATGGGGCCACCTTTCGTCGCTTCTGGCCGGGCAAAATCAGTCTGCGGCTAGGTTACCCGGCAGTATTGCCTTGTTCGTGGTGTTGAGAGAGAGGGGCGCCACTCCCCCACCAGCGCGCCCAACCAGCGCGCCGCCTCCTGATCACCGGATGAGCAAGGAGAACCACCATGACCCAGCCGGCCGACCCGACCTTCTACCGCAGCGCCGCCGAGGCCGCCGCAGCACCGGCCGAGAAGCTCGCCTACGTTGCCGCGTTCGATCGCACCGCGCAGCGCCCCGACGCGCTGACCGTCGTCGACGTCGATCCCGGCTCGGCCCGATACGGGCAGGTGGTGGGCTGGGCAGACCTGCCCACCGTGGGAGACGAGCTGCACCACTTCGGCTGGAACGCCTGCAGCAGCGCGCTGGCGCACGAGGGCCATGACATGAACGGACTGCAGCGACGTTACCTGCTGCTTCCCGGATTGCGCAGCTCGAACGTGCATGTCTATGACACTCATCCCGATCCCGCCACACCCACCCTGGTCAAGTCGATCGACGCCCAGGTACTGGCGGACAAAGCCGGCTACTCCCGGCCACACACCCTGCACTGCGGCCCCGAAGGAATCTTCCTGTCCTGCTTGGGGGGTGCCAACGGCGCCGACGGTCCGGGTGGGATCGCGCTGCTCGACCACTCCACCTTCGACGTGCTGGGCCCCTGGGAAAGCGATCGCGGGCCGCAGTATCTGGCGTATGACGCCTGGTGGCACCTGAATCACAACACGGTGGTCACCAGCGAGTGGGGAACACCGTCGATGATCGAGGACGGCGTCAACCCGGAGCTGCTGTTGGGTGGCAAGTACGGCCACGCGCTGCACTTCTGGGACCTGGCCGCCGGCAAGCACCTCCAGCGAGTCGATCTGGGCGCTGAGCACCAGATGGCGCTCGAGTTGCGGCCGGCGCATGATCCCGAGGCCACCTGGGGATTCGTCGGTGTCGTCGTGTCGACCCAGGATCTGTCCGCCTCGGTGTGGCGCTGGCATCGTGAAGGGGGTAGCTGGGCTGCCGAGAAGGTAATCACCATCCCGGCTGAGCCCGCCCCCGCCGACGCCCTTCCACCAGCGCTGAAGCCGTTCGGGGCGGTGCCCCCACTGGTCACCGACATCAACCTCTCGGTAGATGACCAGCAGCTCTATGTGTCGTGCTGGGGCATCGGTGAGCTCAAGCAGTACGACGTGAGCGACCCTGCGCACCCGCGCGAGACCGGGTCGGTACGGCTGGGTGGCATCGCCGGGCGCGCGGCGCATCCGGCGGCACCTGATCAGCGTCTTGCCGGTGGCCCGCAGATGGTCGAGGTCAGCCGCGACGGGCGGCGGGTGTACCTCACCAATTCGCTCTACGGCGCGTGGGACGACCAGTTCTATCCGGCCGGCGTCGGCGCGTGGCTGGCGAAGATCGACGCCGACCCCGCCGGTGGGATGGCCCTCGACGAGGGGTTCTTCCTGCAGGGTGACGACTTCCGCGGCCTACGCGTCCACCAGGTACGCCTCCAAGGTGGCGACGCCTCCTCCGACTCATACTGCTACCGCTGAGCCGAGTCTGACCGCGATTCGGTTCCGAATGGCGGCTGACCGGGCGCGGTGGTCGCCATTCGGCTCCGAATGGCAGGGCGGTGTCAAGCGGTGGGCGCACCAGCACTTGGCACCGCCACCAGCGCACACGTACACATCACTCCCGGCCCCAGAGATGGCCAAGTCCCGCATGTGCGCGTGCTGGAGATAGGACGTTCGAGCTACTGGATCTCCGAGGTGTAGTGCTGGACAAGTGCGCTGAGCTGCTCTGTGTGTTCGCTGAAAAAGTCCCATATGGTCAGCATCGAGTTGGGATCTGGCATCGGATTACGCACAAGACGGACGTGGCGTGCACTCCCGGCGATTTTTTCGACCGTTAACAGCCGCGTCTCGACGTTCTCTTCCACGAGAGGCCAGGATAAGTGGAATGCCTCCAGCAGGGCCATGTTAACCTGCTCGACGGTTCCAGTAAGCCGACTTTGCAACCAGTCCGCGGGGGTCGGATAAATAGCGCTCGCCCGTTGGATCAGGTCGGGAAAGACTGTGCCGTCCCACAGCGGGACGCAACCAACACGCGCACATTCTGTATTATTCTGGATAGCAGTAACGTAGAGCGACGGCAAATGCCGGTCGACGTCCAAGGGCCAACCCCGAATCAGTGCGTAGAGGAGATCACCAGAGGGAAATATGTGCGACTCGATGTCCGCACCGGGTAGCTCCTCGCCAACGCTTCCCAGCCAGGCCGCGATGATTCGCCTCCAGGGCTCCATGCCACGCAATGCCTCATCGACACCGGTGCGATAAGCACGCCATTTCGTGGCATCATTGGACGATGCAGAGCCGATAAAATGGCTTGAGTTACGGAGATTCCATCCAGCTATTTCAGCGATGAGGTCGCTCTCATCACTGAAAGACTCGATCCGGTTGCCAAAGATTCCCCGAGGCAGCACCCGTGTGATTTTCCAGTCAGATTGCGGGGACACGAGCCGAGCAAACATCTCGCGGCTTGCCAGCTCGGCGCTTGCTTCTGAATCGATGCCTGCGAGCATCAGCCAAGCCCGGATGTTATCCCTGAGCCGTTCCTCAATAGTGCGCTTATCGACATCCCAGTCGATCTGAATATCGGTTCTGGAAGGTGCAAGTCCACCAAGAGCCCGGAACTGCTCTGGGTGTGGATAATCCGGATCCGCATCCCCGATGACCAAGTACAGCATGTACGATCGGGCTAATCTTCCCGACCCTGCGAGATCGTGGTCGAGCCGGACGCCAATCACGTCACTTGCGCCCACCTCATCGGCACGGTGGACCAGATTTTGCCATCCTACTTCACGCGCTTCCGTCGTCCGGAAAAGAAACAGCACGTGACCGTAGGCCATTCCGTACTGATGAAGTTGGCGAAGCGGCTGTTCACGTTGAGCATCGATTAGCTGACCGAACTCGTCACAGATTAAACGATAACCATCTAATCGTTGCTCGGATCGACGGACCGCCTCACTGAAAGGAACTGACAGCTCATCCCAGACGGTCGAGGCGATTATAGCTCTTATCCGATCCGCAGTATATCCTTCCGCTCGTGAAAGTAATTCCATGTACTTACAGACTTCGTGCAACGCCTCGCGGGTGGCCTTTTTCGAGCGCTTGACCTCTATGACTACGCGGCGGCCATGGCGGTCCCTGGCTAGGATATCCACGCGACCCCGGGTACCGTGATCATTTGGCAAATGGTATTCGGTTGTCGGATCGTGGAGACCGTACTCGATTAGGTCGAGCCGTGCAACGAGCTGATCGCGGAGATTGGCCTCAGAGGGAACGACGTTGGTCACCGGAACTGTGTACACCCTGAGGACGCCTACGTCTACCCGCCGCGCCATTGACTCCAGCGCCCGGTGCGGTATTACGTCAGCAGATGGGAACCGCCACAACCCTCATGGGCAGGCTGGGTGATTCTGTGGCGCTGGTCCGGTGAGTCTAACCGCTATGGTGCCGCAGTGAGGCCACAATAAGCGCACTCATCCGCGGCGACCTCCGCAACAGGCTCCAAGCCAGTGGGTAAGCTCCTGAGAAGTAACAGCACTAGCATCCCCTCTGTGAGCAATGAGGGAAACCACCCGACTGTTATCAGTCACCTTCATGGCGGAAGTCGTCGGCAATCTTGAG
>JBGSWT010000885.1:0-4226 GCA_041751815.1 Pseudonocardiaceae bacterium | reverse complement strand
GAGCACCTCACCGGGCGCGAGGACCGTGCCGATCGGCCGCGCCTCGTCCCCGGTCGGCAGGACCGCCACCACCGGCTGTCGCCGGACGCGGACCGTGTGGTGGCCCGCGGCGGCCAACGCGGCCACGTCAACCGGCCGGATGCGGTGGCCGGCCGGTAGCACGAGTTGCCCCGCCTGAATGTCCTCGCCGACGGGTCGGACATGACGGCCGGGCGCGACGGAGGCCTCTACCTCGGCGCTGCCGTCGTTCACCAACCGAACATGCTCACGCATGATCACGGCGTCGCGCCCGTCCGGCACCAGGTCACCGGTGTCGATGAGGTCGAACTCCGCAGGCAGTAACCGGGCGGGCCGCTGCGGTGTTGCGGTGGTCGTGTCGGCGGCTTGCACCGCGATGCCATCCATGGCCGCGGCCCGGTAGCCGGGCACCGACCACAGCGCCCGCACCGGCTCAGCGGTGACCCGCCCACCGGCCGCAGTGACGTCAACCACCTCGACATCGGCTGCAGCGACCCACCCGGCTTGCGCGCACCTCCGCATCCACATCCGAAACGCCTCGGCCACCGGGTCCGCACCGACCGCGTCGTCCTGAGCCGGCCGCATGTCATCGATCGGCGTGTCCCCACGCGGCCACGTCACTGTCACTTGACGCCCCCGTACGTGCCACGACACCGGCGGGAGGCTCGCGCTTCAATCAGCTCCACCACGGTCAGCCGCTGATGACGAACAGCTTCTCGAACGGTTGCGTGACGCTCCACATGGACTTCACGCCCTTGGTGAACGAGGCGATGTCACCTGGTCGGAGGGTGACCTTCTCGCCGCTCTCGAGGTCGACGACGAGCTCTCCCTTCAGCGCGTGGATGGTCTCGTCGGCGTTGAACGGGTACGGAAAGCTCTGCGGCTCCGAACGCCACAGCCCGACGGCCAGCGTCGCCCCCTCAGCTCCCTCGGTCCGGATCCAGTGGACCTCCCCGATCGCCTCTCCACCCACCATGAACGGCTCGTAGTCTTCAGTGGTGGTCTCAGATTTGGCATACTCGGCGGTCCTGGTCGTCATCTTCACTCTTTCCCGATCGGGTTTCTGAATGGCTGCCGGATGCGGTACGGCGAATCCTTCAACCGACACTGAAATCATATGCGCCGACGAGCTGCCAGAACACCTACGTTCGCGGGTGCCCGTAGCCGAACCCGCAACGCACAGGCGCTGAGCTGCGGATTAACCACGCTGTAACATATTTGCCACGGAGATTTTCGACCAGCACCTGCATTTGCAGGGATAGCGGGACCGGCATCTGATGAGTTTGTGGTCAGTTACACACCTTCACCTGCACGTCACACATACGTAACGCGCGCTTGCCTAACTAGGGGCGTCGTTTCGGCCACGCGGCCGATCGAATTAATCGTCGGAGTGGAGGAGCTTCCCGATGACGCTCGCACCAGAGGTCGGTTCGACGGAACTGAAGATTGTCCGCGGCGCGTGCCCGCACGACTGCCCGGACACGTGCGCGATGCTCTATCACGTCTTCGACGGCAAGCTCGTCGACGTGCAAGGGGATCCGGATCACCCGATGACCCGCGGCGGCTTGTGCGTCAAGCTGAAGAACTTCTCCGAACACCACTACCAGGATGACCGCCTGATGTACCCCATGCGCCGCACCGGCCCGAAAGGTTCAGGCCAGTTCGAACGCATCTCCTGGGACGATGCACTCGGCGAGATCAAGGCACGCTGGACACAGATCATCGACGAGTACGGCTCGCAGGCGATCATGCCGCACGCCTACCTGGGCCACCAGGGCGTGCTCAACGGTCTCACCTCGGGCGACGCCTTCTTCAATCGTCTCGGCTCCAGCGTGGCGGAGAAGACCTACTGCGAGTCCGGCTCATCCACCGCATGGATCATGACGGTCGGCACCACCGGCGGCCTCGACGTCGAGAGCATGGCCTACTCGAAGTACATCATCGTGTGGGGCATGAACATGACCAGCACGAACCTGCACGCGTGGCCGTTCGTGCTGGAGGCCAAGAAGAAAGGCGCGAAGGTCGTCGTCATCGACCCGGTGCGCACCCGCACCGCCAGGCAGGCCGACTGGCACATCCCGATCCGGCCGGGCACCGACGGGGCGCTGGCCATGGGCCTGATCCACGAGATCATCGCCCAAGATCTCGTGGACCACGACTACGTTGACAACTACACCGTCGGCTACAGCGAGCTGGCCGAGCGGGCCGCACAGTATCCGCCGGAGCACGTCGCCGAGATCACCGGCATCCCGGCTGGGGACATCCGCACGCTGGCACGTGAATACGCCACCATGCAACCTGCCGCGATCAGGCAGGGCGTGGCAATCGAGCGCAGCAAGGGCGGCGGCCAGGCGATCCGTGCCATCACGTGCCTACCCGCGCTGGTAGGAGCCTGGCGGCACGTCGGCGGCGGCACGGTGGAGATGCCGATCTGGGAATTCGCCACCCGGTTCGACAAGATCTGCAAGCCCGAGTGGATCCCCGAGGGCACCCGGGTGATCAACGAGCTCGATCTAGGTGCGGCCCTCACCGGCGAGCTGGCCCTCGACCCACCGCTGATGTCGCTGTTCGTCTACAACTCCAATCCGGTCTCGCAGGGCCCCGCGCAGGCCAAGCTCGTCCGTGGCCTGCAGCGCGAGGACTTGTTCACCGTGGTCAGCGAGCACTTCATCACCGACACCGCCCGCTACGCGGACATCATCCTGCCCGCGACCATGCAGGCCGAGCAGCTCGACATCATGGTCACCTGGGGCCACCTGTACATCTCGCTCAACCAACCGGCGATCCCCGCGCCAGGTGAGTGCGTGCCGAACGTGGAGCTGTTCCGCCGGCTGGCGAAGACCATGGGTTTCGACGACGACTATTGGGACCGCACCGACGAGCAGATGCTGATCGACTTTCACGACTGGGACGCCCCAGCCATGGAGGGGATCACCTGGAAGAGCCTCCAAGAGCACGGCTACCTGCGGCTCAACGTCGGCACCCCCGACGTCCGAGCCCCGCACGCCGTAGGCAACTTCCCGACCCCGTCTGGCAAGTGTGAGTTCAAGTCCAGCCTCGCTGAAGGCGGCAACTTCGTGGTCCCGGTATGGCGGTCGATGTACGCCGCCATGCAGCCCGGCGAGCCCATCGACCCGCTGCCGGACTACGTGCCGCCCTTCGAGTCGCCCGACTCCAATCCGGAGCTGGCCAAGCGCTACCCGCTCAACATCGTCTCGCCCAAGCCGCACGCGTTCCTCAACAGCCAGTACGGCAACGCCAAGGACAAGCAGCGGGTCCAGGGCGAGCAGCGCGTCTTCCTGCATCCCGACGACGCCGCCAAGCGGGGCATTGCCACCGGCGACCTGGTTCAGGTGTTCAACGACCGAGGTACGTTCCAGGGCCCCGCGCAGCTGGACGACGCGCTGATGCTCGGCCTGGTCATGGCCAACGTCGGACACTGGTCCAGTTCCAGCCCGGGTCTCAGCTCGGTCAACTCGATCACGCTGGATCAGCACTGCACGCTCGGCAACGCCGGGGTCTACTCGGACAATCTCGTCGAGGTGGCCAAGCTGGACCAGATCGGCTGATCCCAGCGCACGTAGCAGCCGCGGCCAGCTCGTCTGAGTAGTTTCCTCGACGTGGTGACCAGCCACTCATCGAGCGGATAGCCCAACGTCACGACCGTGCGCGTAGCGCTGCTCAGGACTCATAAAACGATAAGTGGCCAGGGGCGGGGTCGAACCGCCGACCTTCCGATTTTCAGTTCCAAGTTAACCCCAGTAGGAGTAGGACTACATGGCATTTTGCTTGCCGTAGTTACGTCGTAGAGGCGCCAGAAGCATCCAGAGCACTGGAGTTATTGGACAGTCCGTTGGACACCGCCGGGCCGCCGGGCGGTACGTCGGGCAAGCGCCAACCACGCTGTCTGTGCGGAGCGGCCACTGACAAGACACCTTGACCTAGGTTTCGTTGACCCACCGGCGGTCGCCGATCCCGTGCCGATACGGCCGCTGCCTCGGCTAGCAGGGGCGTCCAGCCCTGCGCCCAGCGGTACACGGCGGTAGGACCTGAGTAGTTACCAGCACCGCCAGCAGTGTCCAAAACCGTAGCCGGCGGAGGTCAGGCGGCAGGAGCGACGGACACCTCGAGGGCGATCGCCTGGGTGTCGCTGTCGTACTCACTCGGGTCGCCCTCCAGCGCAAACGCGATCGCGTCCATGCACTCGC
>JBGSWT010000884.1:0-3107 GCA_041751815.1 Pseudonocardiaceae bacterium | reverse complement strand
TCCCGGGGGATCTGAGCACCGAGGCCCTGGCGGGCTTATGCGGGTTGGAGCGGGGGGCCACCTGCGGGGTGAGCGAGCAGGTGGAGTCCCCGGAACTCGCGCCGCGTGCGGTGCGCCAGGCTGAGCGGGCGATCGACTTGGCGCTGCGGCTGGGGCGGGCCGGCCAGCCGGTCCGCTACGAGGAGCTGGGCATCTACCGGTTGCTGTGCACGATCGGCGACATGCAGCAGTTGATGGGGTTCGCCCGCGACGTGCTCGGGCCTTTGCTCGACTATGACACCGAGCATCGCACCAACCTGGTGCACACCCTGTCGGTCTACCTGCATCACCACGGCAGCCACAAGCGGTCCGCCCGGACGCTGCACCTGCACGCCAATACCGTCGCCTACCGCGCTGCGCGTATCGAGGCGATCACCGGGCTCGACCTTGGTGATCCCGATGACCGGCTGGTTGCGCAGGTGGCCGTCAAGATAATCGAGTCACAAAGTTCAGCAGAAACCGGCAGCTCAGGGTTGTAAGCGCCGGTAGCGAAGCAGCAGCTCGTCCTCAGCCGCAAGTGCACCTACCAGCTCCATCCGTCGAGGAGAGCTTCGGCCGGTACCCGAGGTGATGCGTCCTGCGCCACCTCCAGTAATCAGTGGGGTGACCGTGAGACACAATTCATCGACGGCATCCGCTTCGTGGAAATTGCCAAGCAGCGTTGGCCCTCCCTCGCATAGCACCCGGTGCAATCCGCGGCGATGGAGCTCAGCGATGATCGCCCGGGGTGTGAGTCGCTCCAGCAATACGATCTCGCCCCCCGCTTCGCGAACACGATCTCGGCACCCTTTGGATGCCGACTTCAGGGTCAGGATCAACGGCGGCACAAACGTGTCCGTGAACAGCAAGCTGTCTGGGTCGAGCGCCGCCGACCCGGAGACAACGGCGATCGGTGGATGCGTGTCGCGGCCCCGCGTCGGACGGCGCGCTCCATTGTAGTTCTCGACACGGACAGTGCCGGCACCGACAAGGATCACCTCGGCGAGTTCTCGAAGCAGCTCGAAGACTGTGAGATCCGCCGCCGAACCGAGGCCGCCGGTCTTGCCATCCACCGCAACGGCCCCATCAAGGCTTGACACCATGTTGACTCTTACGTATGGCGCAGCAAGCTCAGCAGGCCAGGCATAGTGTGCGGCGAGTGCAATGTCGTCGAGCCCTTCTAGGTCTGTGCTGGGCGGCCACAGGCGAAGCATCTTCTTGTCTCCAATACAAGGTTGCCGCAACTGCCCGAGCATACCGCTGCTTATGTGAGGTTGTGCCAGACCACCGCTGGCGGTCGCCAACCGAGCACCGCTTCCACGACTGTTATTCCAGAACGCACAGACGCCACGTCGTGAACGCGGACTATCCTTGCTCCCTGCAACATGCAGAGGACAACTGTGGCGAGAGTTCCCTCCGTCAGCTTGCCGACGGGAAGGCCCAGAGTCTCCGCGATGAAGTCCTTGTTCGAGACTGACGCAAGCAATGGGTAGCCGAGTGTCGCCAATTCGCCGAGTCGCCGTGTCAGCTCGAGCGAGTGCCAGGTGTTCTTGTTGAGGTCGTGGCCGGGATCGATGATTATTTTATCACGCGACACGCCTTGGGCTTCCGCGAAACTGGTACGCTCGATGAGATAGTTACGGACTTCAGAGACGACGTCGGTATAGCGTGGCCGAGTGAGCCGTTCGCCCGGTGCAGCTTTGCTGTGGGTAATGATGAGCGTTGCTCCTGCAGCTGCGACGACCTCGGTCATGAGTGGATCGTGAAGCCCAGATGTGTCATTAATGGCATCGGCCCCAATATCGATCGCCTGACGTGCCACCTCTGCTCGGAATGTATCGACGGAGATCACTGCGTCCGTCTTCTCTCGAATCGCCTGCACCAATGGTAACAGTCGATCCAGCTCATCCTTATCGTCAACCTCTTGAGCCAGGGGAGAGAACGGAACCGCGCCAATGTCAAGCCAATCAGCGCCTTGCCTCAATGCGCTCTCTGCGGCTTCAAGGGCCTTGCCGAACTCGAACGTGCGTCCTCTATCGTAGAATGAGTCAAGCGTTCGGTTGATGATGCCCATGATGACGACCTGCTGGGAGAAGTCGAACGTCTTGCGGCCTATAGTCCGTATCGTGTTCCCCATCTCTGGGCTGACAAAATGCGACATCTGAAACGATCAGGGCCGCTAGTGTGCTCAGCGGCGCGGGTGCCGGAGTGAGCCGACCACCAGCATCAGCCCGACGACCAGCGCCACCGCCGCGAGCACCCAGCGGGCGTCCACCACGGGTAGCCAGCTGATGCCGCCGAGCAGTGCGGTGCCGGCGACTCCCACCGCGCCCAACCCGGCGGCCAGAGTGAGTAGGTCCGGCCCGCGCCGTGGTGTCACGGCACCCGACTCGCTGGTGTGGTGCGGTACTGGCTGCGCCATCGTCGGGTCCGTTCCGCTCATGATCCACGCTCCACCTGGACGTTGCCCATACCGGCGTGCACGTCCAGCACCAGTCGACCACCGCCGGGGCCATCAGATCCGTGATCGGTGATGTCCACCCGGGCCGGAAAGCTGCCGTCGCCGCTCACACCGAGGCAGTCGACGTTGCCGACCTGGGCCCGGCAGACCACTTGCGCGTCGACAGTCGGCGGCAGGATGACCTCGGTCTGCCCCATCCCCACCGCAACTGCGGTGGTCACGGTCTGCCCTTGCACTAGCTGAAGGTCGGTGAGGTCCAGGCGGCCATTGCCCATGGTGACCTCATAGCGCGGCTGCACTTGGGCGGCCGCGGCAGGGTTGGGCCAACGGACGTCTCCGAGCGTGAAGCCAGACACTGGGGCAGCTTGCAGTACCCAGGTGAGCAATGCCAGCGGGACGGCGACCAGGATCAGCCCCCGCCCGCCGCGCAGCAGCGAGCCCGCTATCAGGCCGAGCCCGACCACACCCAGCAACAGCGCGGCGATCTGGGCGGCGGACAGTGTGGGCCAGAATGCCGACGCGATCCCACCGGTCAGCAACGCGAGTCCGAGCGTGATCGGAGTGACCTTGGATGGGGAGCCACGTGCCGGCGTGGGTTGCGGGGGCGGCGCCGGTGCGGGTTCCGGCA
>JBGSWT010000883.1:0-2328 GCA_041751815.1 Pseudonocardiaceae bacterium | reverse complement strand
CCACCCGGGCAACCGCTGGCTGACCACCCGCAACACCGCGCCGTGGTTGTCGCGTACCCACTCGGAGGCCCGCTCGGCGACCAGGTCGACGAGTTTGTGGTGCTCCCCGTCGGCGAGCAGTTCGCGGGCCTCCAGAGCGGGCCGAAGATCCAGCCGCCCAGCTACCCGGCCCACAGCCACCCGGTCACCTAGCGGGGACCCAGTCAGAGGGACACAGTCGATGTCACCAGCGCGGCCCGCGCTGTACCTCGGTCACCGCAGGCTTGACGTCCACCAAATACACCAGCACGGCCACCAGCCCCAGCAGCCAGAAAAACAGCCACGCGGCCGGATTGAACAGGATCAGAACGGCGGTGCCGCCGCCGGTGATGCCCAACCAGGCCGGCTTGGTCAGCTTGTCGGTCGCGGTGTAGGCATCGGCTCGCTGGAGGGCAGCGTGGATGAACGCGAAGAGCCCGACCGGGATGGCGAGCCCGTAGAGAATCAAGAAGACCCAGAGGTCCAGCGACTGCAGCAGCACCCGCCCAGGATACGCAGACAACCACCGACCCGTAGAACCCGCGCGTGCCTCACCCGATATGGAGACATATCGGCGCTACACGGCACTAGATAACCCCGATATGTCTCCATATCGGGATGGGACAGGAACGGATCAGAGCAGGAGTTGGGAGATGGTGTGGATGGCGAGGCCGGCTAGGGCGCCGACCACGGTGCCGTTGATCCGAATGAACTGCAGATCCCGGCCGACCTGCAGCTCCACCTTGCGGGCGGTCTCCTCGGCGTCCCAGCGTTGCACCGTGTCGGTGATCAGAGTGGTGATCTCCCCGCGGTAGTTGGACACCACATAACTGGCCACACCGTCCAGCCAGATGTCTACCTTGGACCGCAGCTCAGCGTCCCCGACCAGGCGCAGACCCAGGGCAAGTAGCCCGTCGCGCACCCGGCGTCGCAGCTCGGAGGACGGATCCTCGGCCGCCTCGAGGAGCATCTTCTTCGCGGTACCCCATGCCGACCCGACCAAGGTCTGCACCTCTGGGTGCGCCAGCACCTGCTGCTTGACCGCCTCGGCGCGCTCGATCGTCGCCGGGTCCGTACGTAGATCCTGGGCGAATTCCATCAAGAAGGTGTCCACCGTCTTGCGCATGGCGTGGTCGGGATCGCTGTGCACTGCCCAGGCGAACGCCAGCACCTCTGCGTAGAGCTTGTCCGCTACCAACGAGTCGAAGAACCTCGGCGACCACCCGGGCAACCGCTGGCTGACCACCCGCAACACCGCGCCGTGGTTGTCGCGTACCCACTCGTAGGCCCGCTCGGCGACCAGGTCGACGAGTTTGTGGTGCTCCCCGTCGGCGAGCAGCTGACCGAGCAGCCGGCCCAATGGTGGCCCCCAGGGCTGCTCGACAAGCCGCTTGACGACCGCGTTCTCCAGAACCGCCTGGATGTCGTCGTCGCGCAGCACGGTGACCGCGGCGCGCATCGCGGTGGACAGTTCCGCGGTGACCCGCTCGGCGTGGCGGGGCTGCGCCAGCCACCGGCCGAACCGAGCGCTGACCCCTACCCGGCGCAGCTTGTCTCGAACCACGTCATCGGCGAGAAAGTTGGCGCCCACGAAATCACCGAGGTTGTCTCCCAGCGCGTCCTTCTTGCGGGGGATGATCGCCGTGTGCGGGATCGGCAACCCGAGCGGGTGCCGGAACAGCGCGGTGACGGCAAACCAGTCGGCCAGCGCACCGACCATGCTGGCCTCGGCCATCGCTCGCACATACCCGACCCACGTCGCGGTGTCCTCGTTGAGCCTCGCTACCACGTACACCACCGCGGCACCCACCAGGAAACCCAGCGCGACCGCCTTCATCCGGCGCAGGTCCCGCTGTTTGTCCTGCTCGCTGCTCGTCAACTCCACGCTGCCGATTGTGCCTCGCCGGGCAGGATGAGGGCTGTGCGAACCCACGGACTGGTCCCCCGGCTGCAGCCGTTCGCGTCGACGATCTTCGCGGAGATGACGTCGCTGGCGGTGCGCACCGGCGCGGTGAACCTCGGCCAGGGCTTCCCGGACACCGACGGCCCGGCCGGCATGCTCGAGGTCGCCCGCTCGGCTATCGCCAATGGCTGCAACCAGTACCCGCCCGGATCGGGAGTCCCCGAGCTGCGCAGCGCTATCGCCGAGCATCAAGCAGCACGCTATGGCCTCGTGCACGATCCGGACACCGAGGTGCTGGTCACCGTCGGCGCCACCGAAGCGATCAGTGCCGCACTGCTCGCCCTGGTGCACCCGGGCGACGAGGTGCTGCTCATCGAGCCCTACTACGACTCCTCCGCCGCCGCGGT
>JBGSWT010000882.1:0-2866 GCA_041751815.1 Pseudonocardiaceae bacterium | reverse complement strand
CGGTTACCGAGGATCTGGCGCGACTGGCGCCCACCACCGCGCGGGAACGCGAGGCGATGACCGCACGAGGGCTGGACCACCGACTGGCAGCGAGGCTCGCGGAGGCGATCCTGGCCGCCACGGCCGTACCCGGCGCGGACTACGAACCCGACCACCCGCACACGATGCAGCTGCTCACCGCGGTCACTCGACACGCCCCCACCGCGCTCATCGCGCCGGACTGCGCAGAAGACGACTGCGAGCACACCGACCGGGACTGCCCGGTGATAGAGGTGGCCTGCCCAGCATGCAGCCTGCGCGCCGAAGGCCGGGCCGGGGAGTGGGAAGGCCAGTACTGCACCTGGACGAATGCACCGTGGCCGCCCCGTGCGATGTCCTGTGCACGCTCGCCGAACGCCTCGAAATCGGCTGCTTACGGTAGGCCATCTGGCCCGGCGCAATCCGACCGCACTACCAGTAGCGGAAAGGAGTCGAGTGTGGAAGGATGAACAGTGTGAACGTAGTAGGGATTGGCTACCAAGGCCGCAGCGTCGAGGAAGTGTGCGTGGCCCTGCTTTCCGATGGGATCAGTATCGTGTGTGACGTTCGACTTACGCCGCTTTCGCGAAAACCGGGGCTCAGTAAGAAGGCACTGTCGTCGGCCCTCGCCTCCGTCGGCCTCGGATATCGTCATTTCCCCGCCCTGGGTAACCCCAAGTGGAACCGTTCGGGATTTGCTGGTGACGTCGTTGAGCTGCGTGTCGCACAGCAGGCTTTCGTGGCAACCGTCCTGGAGACGCCTGAGGCCCGTAGAGCGCTCGACGAGATCCGTGAGTGCTCCGGCTCTCAGAAAGTAGCACTGCTCTGCTTCGAAAGTGATGAGGTCCGTTGTCACCGCAGCTTGGTGATCGCCAGCATCTTCGATGCTGATCGGTCATTTGTGGGAGCGTGGTGAGTTGAGCTACACCGTCGGGTAGTATACGCCGAGGACACTGAACACGTGGGCTCTTTTTGCCTGATTTTCTACGTAGAAGGCGGGTCGGCGTGTAGGACCACACATCATGTCGAAGAACTTGCCGCGGATCTCGGCCATGGCTGACTCGTCGTCGAGATGAGCCAGTCGTCGTTGGAGCGCAACGAACTCCCAGTCGAGGAGCCCTTGCCTGTGAGTCTTGCACCCAGCGTCCTGGCAAAGGTACCGATACCACCCTTGGAACCGAGGTGCTTCCAAGGGTGTGAGGTCCCACTCCTTGAAGAACTGTCCCTGGCTGATGTATGCATCGATCTTCTGTTGTTGGTCCGACGTCCAACCCGGATGCCGATGGATGTCGAACCCGAGGACTCTTCGCGGTCGCACGAGTGCAAGGGACTTCGCTGCTGCTGACACTCGGCTGGCGCCGACCAAGGCGCACATCGACCCCTCCGTGATCGGCTCCAGCCACGACATCCGCTGATTCCAGTCTTTCAGGTGCCCGACTGTCCGCAGCGTGTCCATGCGTGGCCGCCAGCTCTCTTGGCGCGCGTCCTGGCGCGCAGGTACTGCTTGAACCGTGACGATGTCGTATTTCTTGAACGACTCCTGCACGCCAAGCTCACGAAAATTGATCGGATACAGGCGCAACCAGCCCGGCTCGGTCGGCGAGGCGTTGAACCCAGCGACGCAAACCGTCTCGCCGTACTTCTCCGACGGGTTCGGGGCGGCCTTCACTGTGATCAACACTCTGAGTAATCGTGGTCGGTCGTCGCCAGGCTTGGGGGCAGGCTCACCTTCTGAATCGCCGAACATCGACAGCTGCGTCATCTCCGGTGTCCTCTCTCCGCCACTACCACACAAACGTAGCAGCGGAGTTACGCAAAGCGGGACTACTCGGTAGCTCCGGTCGTGGTCCCGCGCGGACGAGGTTGACCCGTGCGGCGTTGGTGCATCTGCGGTCCCGCACTGGCCGTGCTGTGGACCGGAGCGGTAGCAACCCTCGGCTCGGCATACGTGTCACCGTGTCACCGCGTCTCAGGTGGTACGGCCCGTCGGCGGCGAGTTCGTGACCATTGCCGCGGTGTGGCGGGGTATGTCATGCGGCATGACGGGGGTCTGTTACGAGGTGACTGGCGGGGTCGGTGTTGGTCGGGTGGGGGTGTTGGGATGCTGTGTGGCATGGCCGAGTCTCAACCGGTGCCGCAGCGAGTGTTCCTGAGTCATACCTCGGAGCTGCGGCGGATCCCCACTGGCCGGTCGTTTGTGGCGGCGGCGGAGTCGGCGGTGTCCCGGGCTGGGGACGCGGTCGCGGACATGGCGTACTTCACCGCCCGCGACGAGACACCGGCGCAGGTGTGTCGCGACGCGGTGGCGGCCGCGGATGTGTATGTGCTGTTGGTGGGGTTTCGGTACGGGTCGTCGGTGCGTGAGCGCCCGGAGGTGTCCTACACCGAGTTGGAGTTCGAGGCCGCCGCCGAGGCCGGTCTGCCGCGGTTGGTGTTCCTGCTCGACGAGGACGCGCAGGACCCGAAGGCCCTGTTCGTGGATCTGGAGTGCGGGGTGCGGCAGGAGGCGTTCCGGACCCGGCTGAGCGACAGCGGGGTGACGACGGCGAGTTTCACCAGCCCGGAAGGTTTGGAGACGGTCCTGCTCCAGGCGCTCACCGAGCTACAGCGGGCGCGGGCGGGCGGTGTGGGGGTGGGGTCGGGTGTGGAACATCCCGGCCCGGCTAGTGGTGTTCACCGGCCGCGACGTTCCGACCGAACACACTGTCATCGACACGATCGCGCTCGTCATGCAGTGGGGCCCGGAACGCCTGTGGGACTGGGAGCAAGTCGGCGCCGTGCACCTCGACAGACAGCACGCCTAACGCGCTGGCGGCTCCACCGTCGGTCGGGCGTGCGCAGCAAGGCC
>JBGSWT010000881.1:0-2853 GCA_041751815.1 Pseudonocardiaceae bacterium | reverse complement strand
CCCAGCACCCAACCGACCGCGGCGCCACCCACAGCGGCCAGCGCAAATACCCCGAGCCCTTCCCACAGCGTGTAGCCCGCGCCCACCGCCGCGGCGACCGCCACTCGGTAGGCGGTCAACGCGGTGGCGTCATTGACCAGGCTCTCGCCGCCGAGCAACGTCATGACCCGGCGGGGCAGACCGAGCCGTCGACCGACCGCGGTGGCTGCTACCGCATCAGGCGGAGCCACCACGGCGCCCAACACCAGCGCCGACACGAGTGGCAGGCCAGGCACGAGCCACCATGCTGCGAGGCCGACCACTGCGGTGGTGAACAGCACCAGCCCCACCGCGAGCAGCCCGATCGACCGGAGGTTGTCCCGGATCCGTAGAGCGGAGCTTTCCAGCGCAGCGGAGTACAGCAGGGGCGGCAAGACCAGCAGCAGCACCAGTTCGGGATCGATCTCGTAGTCCGGCATGCCCGGGACGAACGAGGCCGCCAGCCCGATGACCACCAGCACCAAGGGCGGTGACGCTCCCCAGTGGCGGGCGAGCGCGGTCACCCCGAGTGACGCCACCAGCAGGGCGATCAGAGGTAGACCGTCCATCCGCTACCCGCCTCCCGGCCATCCGACCGTTTCGATCGAAACACCAGTATGGAGTGACGCTAGCGGGCTCCCGGCGCTGCTTCGTACCTTTGGCCTTGCAGAGCCCGGCCGCTACAGCGAGGAGGCAGGATGACCGCAGCAGCGCAGCCGGCGACATTGCGGATGGGTACCGTGCAGGGCCGTTGGGTGCTGTTCGCGACGGTACTGGGGTCGGGGCTGGCGATGCTCGACGCGACCGTGGTCAACGTGGCGCTGGAGCGCATCGGAACCGAGCTGGACGCGGGCTTCTCGGGTCTGCAGTGGACGATCAACGCATACACCTTGACGCTGGCCGCGCTGATCTTGCTGGGTGGCTCGCTGGGTGACCGGTTCGGTCGACGCCGGATGTTCGTCATCGGCGTCGTCTGGTTTGCAGTCGCGTCGCTGCTGTGTGGGTTGGCGCCGAACATCGAGATGCTGGTGGCAGCCCGGGCGCTGCAGGGCGTCGGTGGGGCGCTGCTCGCGCCGGGCAGCCTGGCCATCATCTCCGCGTCTTTCCACGGCTCGGACCGCTCCGCGGCGGTGGGTGCATGGTCCGGGCTGGGTGGGGTGGCCGGCGCGATCGGGCCGTTCCTCGGTGGCTGGCTGGTGGAGTGGAGCTGGCGAGCGGTGTTCCTGGTCAACCTTCCCGTCGCGGTGCTGATCGTGATGGTTGCAGCGCGGCACGTGCCGGAGTCCCGTGACCCGGACGCCGCCCCGCGACTGGACCTGGCCGGGACCGCGCTGGCGGTAGTCGGACTCGGCGGCCTGACCTACGCGCTGACCGCGGCAGGAGAGAGCGGCGCATCATCGACGGTGATCGCCCTCGGCGCGCTCGGTATCGCCGGGTTGGCCGTGTTCGTGATGGTCGAGCGGCGTTCCACGCACCCACTGGTGCCGACCGGGCTGTTCCGCGACGCGCAGTTCAGCGCGGCCAACGCGGTCACGCTGTTCGTCTATGCAGCGCTTGGGGTGCTGTTCGTACTGCTGGTCCTGCACCTGCAGGTGGTCGCCGGGTTCAACCCGCTGCTGGCCGGGTCTGCCTTGCTGCCGCTGACCGTCATCATGCTGGTGTTCTCCGCACGGGTCGGCCGGCTGGCTCAGCGGATCGGACCGCGGATCCTGCTCAGCACGGGGCCGTTGATCTCTGCGGTCGGGGTGCTGCTGATGTTGCGCATCGACGCCAACGCCTCCTACCTGCTCGACGTGCTGCCCGCGGTGACCGTGTTCGGCGCCGGCTTGGCCCTCACCGTCGCACCGCTCACGGCGACGGTGCTCGACTCCGCAGCTGACCGGTACGCCGGGGTCGCGTCCGGAGTGAACAATGCCGTCGCGAGGGCCGCCGGTTTGCTCGCGGTCGCCGTGGTCCCGGTAGTGGCCGGGATCGGCGGCGACGACTACACCGACCCGATCGCGTTCAGTTCGAGTTTCCGGACCGCCGTGTTGATCATCGCTGGTCTGCTGATCGCCGGCGCGCTCGTCGCACTCGTCCTGATCCGCCGCCCGCTCGAGGCGGCTGCGGATACCGTGCCGGGCGAGCCCGTGGACGGCGTCGCGGTGCGGCGGTTGCGGCTCGAGGAGTGCGCGCACTGCGGCGTGACCGGTCCGCAGATCCATCCTCGACAGTCCGTCGGCAGTTCACAGTGATGCCGGCCGTGCCGACCCGAGTTTGCATAGCTACGCGCTGCCCGGTATCTCTCGCACTATCCGGCCAGAGGAGGACGACGTGCAAGGTGTGCCGCCCGAGAATCTTGCAGAGAAAGACTTGCTCCGCGAGCTGGAGCACCTCCACACGACCCGCCACGGCACTTTTCTGCACGGCTCACCTGATGCGCTGCGTGAACACAGCAGCCGCACCGCGCAGCTCGAGCAGGAATACCTCCGGCGTCATCCCGAACGGGAAGTCGACCCAGCCCGAACGCGGTCCGGTGCGCGCGGTGAGGACGGGAGTGACGACACCCACTCCTGACGGGCGCCGGCGCAACGGACTTCGGCAGGCCGGACGTTGAACCGCGACTACCGGCGGTCCTCAGCCGCTCAGCACGAACGCGGTGAAGAACCCTGCCGCGCTGGCGAGGGCGACGAAGGGACCGCCGTCGCGGAACGCCTCCGGTGCCAGGGTGTCGATCACCGAGGCGAGCACCGCCCCGCCGGCGAAGGCCAACGGCAACGCCAGCTGCGGCGGGGTGGCACCGACGAAAGCCAGCCGGCCGACCACAACGGCCGCAGCCAGCAGCGCGGTCGCGCC
>JBGSWT010000880.1:0-6111 GCA_041751815.1 Pseudonocardiaceae bacterium | reverse complement strand
GGCGCTGCCTGTATGGCAGGCCGAGATGGACCGGGCCCGGAAGAACTGCGTTGCCCACGCGCTCGAGGACACCAGCCCTTTCATGGGCGGACAGGTCACCCTGCGCTGGATCTACACTCACATGATCGCCGAGTACGCCCGCCACTGCGGCCACGCCGACCTCATCCGCGAGCGCATTGACGGCCGTACGGGCGTCTGAAGGCTGTCCCGGCGGGTTACGAGCGAACCAGCGGCATCGCCGTGCTCCGCACCTGGGCGTTCTTGCAGCCACGCCCGCACCAGCGCGTTGAGACCGGCGTCAGAGACGTCCGGATTGTCCCTGCGGAACCGTTGGCGCTGCATGCGGACGCCGAATTCGTGCAGTTCGAAGGCGGTGCGCAACCGGTCGGCGGCAGAACTCACCTGCTGATTCTACGGCTTCAGCCCGAGCAGAGCCGCATAGCGGACCGCGGCACAGGGTTTGATCATGATGCGGGGCGGCGACACCCCGTCTCGCCGATAGTGATCATCGGACGGGAACCGACAGCCGTACCCCACACGGTTCCCGATCCCACAACACCGATCTTCCCCAGCATCGGCCACCGCATGCAGAGGGGGTCCGCAGCCGTTGTACATGGGTGCCTCCGGGGGTGAGTTGTCCCGGGTGATGCTTGCGTTGGAGGTGGCGTTGGCCGGTGCCGATCCGGTGCCCACGATGGTGTTCGATGAGGTCGACGCCGGGGTGGGTGGGCGGGCTGCGGTGGAGATCGGGCGGCGGCTCGCGCACCTGCCGCAGGTGGCGGCGTATGCCGACCGGCATCTGGTGGTGGACAAGTCGGCGCGGGGTGGGTCGGGCACAAGCAGGTACAACAGCTCCACACCCAGATCACGGCCGTGGCCGGATAGCCGTCCCGGATGACCACGAGGAGAGACCGTTGCAGGTCGAACGAGGACGAGTGTTCCGCGAGGCGTGGATCGCCGGCGTCATGGCGTACTACCCCGGCGAGCCCAAACCGAGCTACGTCACCCCGTGGGGGGAGACCCCGGAGTGGGAACGTGACAGCGCGACCGCTGTCTACGACCAGGTGCGTGCGTTCATCGACGCCACCGGCGGTGCCACCGCCAAGCTCACCCGAGCCCAGAAGGGCCGTTTCGTCGCCCTGTGTTGGATCGGTCAGATCTACAGGCACTTTCCCGATCCGAAGCCTGCCTACGTCGCCGACTGGGACGACCTGCCCGAATGGCAGCAGAAGACCGACTCGGACATCTTCGAGCGCATCGAACAGCAGGGGTGATCTCCAGCGGCCACGGCGCGCCTGACCGTTGAGCTCGACCGCGCGGATGGCGGTGCAGTGAAGGCCGACCGCTGTCACGGGGTTCACCCAAATCGAAGCCGCCAGCACCGATGCTCCGCACAGCGCGTCGTACACGTCTGCTCGTGACTCCTGCCTGGCTGCCGTCGCCTCGGCCGTGACATGGCCAGTAGCGAGGCCTCCCACCTTTCTCCGGTGGGCAATCACGGTGCGGTGGGCAGGTTCCAGCGTGGCCCGGTGGCCGGGTCGTCGAGCCAGATCGACTGTCGTTGCGGGGTGGCGGTCAGGCCGAACCGTGCCCAGTCGGGCTTCCCGTGGCGTTCCCAGAGGTGGTGGGCGTTCTCCACCAGTCGCCACAGTGCTCGTGGGCCGCCCTCGGTCACCGTCTGCTCGCTCTCGTCGGGTGGCGTGTCGGGGTGGTCGAGGGTGATCTCCGCCCAGGAGCCGTCGGGTGTGGAGATCCGTACGGCCGCCGGCGGGCGGGTCGTGTCGGTGCCGGTGTAGCCGATGCTCACGTCCGGTCCGAGGTCGAACGCGGCGAGGAACCACACCACCAGTGAGGACCACGGTGTGCGCGGGTCCACCGTTGTGGTGCGCCGGTCGGTGGCCTCCCCCGGCGGGAGCCGCGTCGGGGCGCTGGGTTTCGCGTCGGGCCGTAGGTCCATGAACGCGGCGTAAACCGGTTCGAAGCGGCCCTCGGCTGAGTCCGGGCCAGTTCGGTGGAGTTTCACGAGGCTCCCGGCCCCGTGTGCAATCTTGAGGTCGGTGAGCAGCTGCCCGTCCGCGGTCAGCTGCTCGACCCACGCCCAGGGCACTGCGGGGACCGCGCAGGTGGCGATGATCCGGTCGAACGGGGCGTGCTCGGCCATTCCCAGCGCACCATCCCCGGTCTGGAGGGTCGGGGTGTAGCCGAGTTCGGCCAGCCGGACGCGGGCAGTGTCGACGAGCTCGGCTTCGACGTCGAGGGTGAACACGTGCTCGGAGCCGAGACGGTGTGACACCAGCGCGGCGTTGTAACCGGTGCCGGTGCCGATCTCCAGCACCCGGTGCCCGTCGTCGATCTCCAGTGCCTCCAGCATGCGGACCATCAGCCCGGGTTGGGTCGAGGACGACAGCACGTCGGTGCGGTCGCCGTCGCGGTGCAGTGCGCTGATCAGCACCGCGTTGGAGTAGACCCGTCCCATCCACTGCTCGGCCGGAGCGGTGGTGTCGGTCTCCCGCCAGTCACCGGTGGCGTCCTGGATCCAGTAGCGCGGGACGAGGCGGTGGCGTGGGACGGCCGAGACCGCCGCGTGCCACGTCGCGTCGGTCAGCTTGCCCAGCGCGACGAGCTGGTCGGCGAGTCCGGCCGCCGCCACCGGCCACGCCTTCTCGGTGGCCGAGATGAGGGTCACGGGCGTTCTCCCTGCAGGAGGTCGGCCAGGGCCGCGGTGATGGGGGCGCCGGTCTGGGCTTCGAGCCAGCCGTACTGACCTGAGCTGTTCGACTCGAAGAACACGAACTGCCCGTCAGCGTCGATGCCGAAATCCAGTGCGGCGTAGGTCAACCCGAGGGACTCCATGAACGCACGGACCCCCTGCTCGACCTCGGGCGGGGTGTCGATCCACTCGTAGGACAGCGCGTCGAAGTCCGCGCGCCAGTCCACCCGCGACGCCGCCGAGGCTGCGGTGATCCTGATAGTGAACAGCTGCTCGCCGACCACGACGACCCGGGCTTCGCAAGCTTTGTCCATCCACTCCTGCACCTGGGTTGCGGTCGCGTCGACGCCGCGCAGATCGGCCAGCGCGGCGTCGTCGAGGCGACGGGTGTAGGCCACCTTGAGCCGGCCCCCCTCGGTGACGGTGTTCGGCCCGAACGACTTCTGGATCACTCCGCCGGTCCTGGCTGCTGCGAACCGGCGTACCGCCGTCGCGGAGTTCGTGACCAGCGTCGGCAGCACCCGCAGGCCGCACACTGCCGCGGTGAACAGCTGCAACGGCTTGTACATCGCGTCCGCGGCCCGGTTCGGGTGGTTCACCCATACCAACCCTGGCAGTGCGGCGAGCACGCCGCCGAGCCCCAGGCGGGCCTCCCGATGGGCGTAGGCCCGCTCCACATCGGTCAGCCCGGTGCCGAAGACGAACGCGCCCGGGTCGCGGTACCAGATTGACCGGATCTCGCCCAGTTCCACGCAGCGGTGCTCGGTCGCCAGCATGCCGCGCCAGCGCCTGCCCGCATCGAGCCTGTCCGGATCGAGCTCGGCGTCGAGGACCAGCCGCTGCGGGAACCAGCTGGTATCAGCCCGGAACACCGGCACCCCGCGGCGGGTCAGCTCCTCCACCACGGCGTCAGTCGGGGCGTCGGCCTCCTGGGACAGGATCAGGACGGTCATTCCTCCCAACCCCAGTTCTCCTCCGGGCCCTCGTCGCCGTCGGTGGACGACTTGGTCGCCCACGTCTTGCCCATCGTCTCGATCAGCGGCCGCCCGTCGGCGTCGACCGCGACCTGCCGGTGCTCGCAGTAGCCGGCCTGCGGCCGAACCGGGGTCGGCACCGTCGCGGCGGCGCGTAGACCGAACGGACGGCTGTCCTCCGGTCCGGGGCCGTCCGCGTTCACCGCGGACCGCAGGTCGTAGCGGACCTGCGCGCTCGACAGCGGGTTGACCTCCATCCCGGACGTGGTCGGGATGCTGCCCGTGCTGGTGCTCATCTGAATCTCCTCGGTTGCTCGGACGATCCGCCGCAGCAGTGACGGTGGCGATGGCGGTGTGGCTGCTGGCGCTGCTTGATACAGCATGACAGTGCCAGTGTGGCAGCTGTACATACGGATTGGCAGTGGTTGTTCCGGTGAATAATCGGATGCTGGGAGCTGTTGTGCGGGGCCTGACGCTTGGGTCGGTGGCTGGCCGGTCGTCGGTAATGGTGCCGACACCTCGTGGCGTGGCGGAACGGTAACGGTGTGTGTCGGATGTATGTCAGTGGTGGGAACGGTGTCCGATGAGGCGACGACACCGAGTCGGGTACGCTCCGCGAAACTGGTTCCAGGAAAGCAGGGCAGCATCCGTATGAATGCCGAGCAGCGGTCGCATCCGTTGGAAGTGGTCATGGCCGAGCGGGGGTTGAGCTTGGCTGGCGTTGCCGAGCGCTACCGCGGGGTTGTAGCCAAGCATGGGCTGCGGTCGGGGACCGACCGTAACCTGGTCTGGAAGTGGAAGGTCGGGTTGCGGACACCGACACCCGAATCGCAGCAGTATCTCGCTGAGACCCTCGGTGTCCCGCGGGGCGTGCTCGCGGAGCAGGCGTGGCCCGACTGGCTGTGGCACGCTGTCACCAGTACCGAGTACCTCCTGCAGCCGTTGTGGTCGGTCGCGGGAACCAGGCAGGTGCTGCAGGCGGTGGCAGGAGGCGCGGTGGATCGGCGTGAGTTCATAGTGATCGCCGGAACCGCGTTGACCGGTCTGGGAGCCAGTTGGAGCGCCGGTCTGACCGCTGGCTCGATCGAACAGATTGCAGCTGGATCCG
This sequence comes from Pseudonocardiaceae bacterium, assembly GCA_041751815.1. Taxonomy (GTDB): domain Bacteria; phylum Actinomycetota; class Actinomycetes; order Mycobacteriales; family Pseudonocardiaceae. The sequence goes on along the minus strand of JBGSWT010000880.1, from coordinate 1,319 downwards.
GTTCGGAATGGTTGACCAGCAAGGCTCTGGACAGAGTGGACGTGAGGTTGGGCGAGCTGCGTCATCTCGATGACGAGCGCGGTGGTAGTGAGCTGTGTCAGCCGGCGGTCGGAGAGTTCCGTTGGCTGACCGGCCTCGTCGGCAGGGCGGTCTGCACGGGCGCGACTGAGCGGCGATTGTTCGGGCTCATCACCGAGGCGGCCCGGTTGTGCGGCTGGTGCCACTTCGACGCCAACCATCACGCCGCCGCCCAGTCGTACTACGTGGCCGCGCTGCGCGCGTCGGCCAGTGCGCAGGACCCGCTGGCCGGAGCCAATGTGCTGGCCTGTATGAGCTATCAGGCCATGTGGACCGGCCACTACCAGGAGGCGGTGTCGTTGATTGACAGTGCCGAGGAACAGATTCGCCGGTCCGCCACTCCTCGACTCAAGGCGATGCTGGCCAGCGGTAAGGCTCTCGCGTACGCCAAGTCCGGCGATGCCGGTGCCTGTGGGCGAGCGCTCACCGAAGCCGAGAAGCAGCTCAACCGAGCGCGACCCGGTGACGCCGAGCCGGACTGGATCTACTACTTTGACGAGTCCACGCTCGCTGGCTGCGCGGGTGCCTGCTGGATCGACCTTTGCGAACCTGACAGGGCGCGTCCCCTTATCGATGACGGGTTGGCGATCATCGATGCCGGCTATGTGCGTGACCGCTCCATCGGTTACTCGCGTAGCAGCCGAGCCTACGTCCATGGCGATGAGCTCGACCAGGCTTGTCGGGAGCTCATCACCGCGGCCGACCTGGCCCAGCAGATCGGTTCGGCAATGGCAATCGATTCGATCCGGCAGACTCGCGAAGACATGGCGCGCTACAACCGCGAGCCCAGGGTCCGCGAACTCGACTACCACCTCGCCGAGCTGGTCACCTGAGCGGCGGCAGGTCGTCGTTAAGGAACCTGTCACCAGGCGCCACTTGATCGGCGAAGTAGTCCTTCCGGAGCTCGAGATTCGCGGTACTCACGGCGTCATGGTTCGACCGGGTGCGGTTGCTGCTGGCCGCGGAGCCGGTCTTCGGCGCGGACGATCTCATGCCCTTTGTGTTCTCCTCCTGGCCGGTCGGCTTCGAACTTGACCATGGAGAGGGCGTTGTTGGATCTCGGTCGACTGATCCGCTGTACGAGATGGGGGAGGTGTGCCCGTGCAGGTCGCAGTCTGTGGACCTCGCCACTGCACCGACCAGGACCGGGCCAACGCGCACCAGGTCGGGCGGCTGCTGGCTCAGGCCGGCGCGACGGTGATCTGCGGTGGCGGCACCGGAGTGATGGCTGCCGTCGCCGC
>JBGSWT010000879.1:0-8426 GCA_041751815.1 Pseudonocardiaceae bacterium | reverse complement strand
ACACTGACGCCCACGGCCACCGCCTTCGTCTTCGAGATCTGTGGAAGGAACCCGAAGATGATCAAGCGGTGGCCGTGCTATGTCATGGCGACACGCCGCCACGAGGCCACAAAACCCAGAACCAAGGGGTTAAACGACAAGGTCAGGGGGGGCGCCCGCCACACTGGTGTTGCGTGGAGGTACTCCCGCAACGCCACCTCGCAGTCCCACTGAGTTGTTGGACCGGTCCGGTCGGCGGATTCTGTTGCTGATCACCGATGGTGTCGGTCGATGCTGGCGGCACGATCTGGTGTCCCCGTTGCTTGCCCAGTGGGCCCAATCGATGCCGGTAGCTGTAATCCAGGTCCTGCCGCAGCGACTATGGGGACGGTGCGGGCTAGCGTTGCGTCGTGCCCGGTTAACCGTGCCCGATCCACTGAGGCCCAATCGGCGGTGGAAGCTCGTCGAGTTGTCGGATGCGTGGCTGGAATCCGACCCGGCCACGCCCCTGGATGGACTCGTGCCGGTGCCGATTTTGGAGCTGAACGCGCGCTGGCTGGGCTGGTGGGCTCAGTTGATCAGCGGAAGCTACCAGGATCCAACCGACGCTATTGTGCTGTTGGCCGGCAGTCACTCTCGACAACCACCGGTACCACTTTCTCACGGCTCGGCCAACGGCGCGCCGTCGGTCGGTGAGCAGGTGCGGACGTTTCGTAGCATGGCGTCACCTGAGGCGTACCAACTCGCCACGCTGCTGGCGGCCGTGCCGGTCAGCGTGCCAGTGGCCCAGCTCGTGCAGGCCAGGCTCGTTCCCCATTCCGGGCCCGATCACCTGGCCGAGGTCCTCATCGGCGGACTCCTGCGACCCCAGGCCACCGCTGCCGATGGACGATCCTGGGACGCGATCACCTTCAACTTCGTCGGCACGGCTCGTGAGATGCTGCTCAGCGGTGCTCGACGCGCGGAAACCGCGAACGTTGTACGGTTAGTGACCGATCATTTCGGTGACCAGATCGGCCCGCTGCGGCATCTCCCAAGTGCGCTGGAACGTCCGGACGGCACTCCGGATCCCGAGCTCACCGCCGAGACGGCTGACTTCGTCGCCATCGAGCGCGCAGTCATGCGAGCCCTCAGTGGTCCCTACCTGTCACGCGCAGGTCGGCTTCACTCAACAGAGTGTGAGCCCTCTCCTATCAGCGCTACAACTGCAAGTCCTGCTGGTGTACAGACGAGCCACGCTGACACAATGTCCGGCATGACTGATCGCACGGGTGTGGCGAGCAGAGCCGCTCGCCGGGTTCCACCTAACCTCGACTCGCCAGACTCCGAGACCGATCCCTTAGGTGGGGCAACCCCCGTTGGCGTCTCCAGTCCATCGCATCCAGAGCCGCTGACTGAGTTGGCGCCTGTAACCGCCCATGACAAACAGGCAGCTGCAGTTCCCACCGTGTGGGGAAATGTCCCAGCACGCAATCCGAACTTCACCGGAAGGGCCGAGCTGCTCGATCGGCTGAGCGAACGTTTGACCGCCGGTGGTGCCACCGCTGTCCTGCCAGAAGCATTGCACGGAATGGGTGGTATCGGTAAAACCCAGGTGGCTGTCGAGTACATATACCAGCACTTGAGTGATTATGCCATTGTCTGGTGGATCCAAGCCTCACAGCAGGCTCAAATCCGCACCGGGCTGACTGAGCTGGCCCGGCGCTTGAATCTGCCAGGCAGCGCCGAAGCGCACACGGCCGTACCGGAGGTGCTGGAAGCTCTGCGCATTGGTGATCCCTTTTCCAATTGGTTACTGGTGTTCGACTCCGCGGAAAGTCCGGAGGCGGTGCGTCAGTTCTTTCCGACCAATGGTCCCGGACAGATTCTAATCACCTCGCGTAATCCAGAATGGAAGGCGATCGCGCGCCCACTTGAAGTCGCTGTGTTCAAGCGTCAGGAAAGCACGGAACTGCTCAGGCGTCGGGGCCCGGTGATCGGTGACGAGGACGCCGATCGCCTGGCTGAGGCGCTGGGTGATCTGCCTCTGGCCATTGCGCAAGCCGCAGCGTGGCGGGCGGAGACCGGAATGCCGGTCAGCGAGTACCTTCGCTTGTTCGATGAGAAAGTCGCCGAGATCCTCGACACGTCGTCTCCAGCCGATTACGAAGTCTCGCTGGCGGCAGCCTGGAATGTCTCGTTCGACGAGTTGCGTAAACGAAATCCAGCCGCCCATCAACTCCTCCAGGTGTGCGCTTTCTTCGCGCCGGAACCGATTCCGAGGAGGCTGTTCGAGAAAGGTGGCCGGGGTGTGGAGATCGCTCCGGAACTAGACGAGACGCTGCGGGATCCGATGCGGTTCAGCCGCACTATTCGGGACATCAACCGGTATGGTTTGGCGAAGATCGACCATCGTAACAATACTCTGCAGCTGCACCGACTGGTACAGCTGGTGCTCAGTAACCGTATGTCCGAGCAGGGCTTGGCAAAGATGAATCATGGCGCGCACATGCTGCTCGCCAATCTCGACCCGAACGATCCGATCCCGTCGAAGCAGTGGCCGATCTACCAGGATCTGCTGCCGCATGCCTATGCGGCAAATGTGATTGAATGTGAAAACCGCTGGGTGCGTCACCTCGTCATCAACCTGATGACGTTCCTGTATTACTGGGGTGACCATGAGGAGGCTGCCGGCCTCGCCGGACAGGCGGTGGAAGTGTGGTCGGAGAAGCTAGGCGAGGCGGACCCGCAGACGCTTCAAGCGGCCCGAAACCTGGGCTTCTACCTGTGGACACTCGGCCGGTACGCCGAGGGCGCGGAGGTCAACCAGCGCACACTGGAGCTGCACCGCCAGGTGTCGGGTGAGAACAGCGAGGAGACGGTTCTCGCGGAACTCGCTGTGGCGACTGACCTGAAAGGCCAGGGTGATTTCATCGCAGCGCTCAAGCTGAACGACGAGATCTACCAGAAAGCCAAAGGGCTGTTCGGCGATGATGACCCCACAACCCTGATAACTGGGCACGATCTCGTGGTGAGTCTCGGGCTCGCTGGACAATACCAAAAAGGTCGAGAGCTAGGCGAGACCGTCAACCGGCTCCGAGAAGAGGTGCTGGGCGATGATAACCCGAGTACGACCAGCACGCTCAATGCATTGATCCTGGCTCGCCGGGAAGCGGGCGACTACGTTTGGGCGCGGGTTGCGCAGGAAAAACTCGCTGAACGGTCGAGTACGCTGTTCGGTGCGGATAAGGCAGCCACCCTGCGGCGTTTCCATAACCTTGCCGTGGCCAGGCGCAAGTACGGCGATCACCAAGGTGCCCTGGAGCTGTCCGCACAGGTGATGAAGCGTTTCCATGTGCGTTACGGAGAGAATCATCCGAACGCCATGGCCTGTGCCCTCGCTCAATCAACCGATCTGAGACACGCTGGCCAATTGGAGTCGGCGCGTGAACTCTGCGAGCAGACCGTTGAGCGGTACCGGCGGAGTCTGGGAGAGCGGCATCCACACACCTTGTCGGCGCTCGTCAACTTGGCGGTGACACTGCGCCTGCTCGGCGATGCCGCCGGCGCACGGCAGCTCGACGAGCGATCGCTCGAGCAGTTCCGGACGATACTTGGACCAGATCATCCGCATTCCATTGTCAATGCGATCAACCTGGCCAGCGATTTTGCCGCGCTGGGTGAGACCGAGGTGGCCCTACAACTGGACACCGAGGCGCTTGAGCGTGCCAACCGTGTGCTGGGAGCTGACCACCCCACGTCGCTCGCGGTCCTGGCAAATCTTGTGCTTGATCTGCGTAAGCTTGGTCGCACGCAAGAGGCGGAGACGAAGTATGCCGACGTTGTGACCCGGTACCGTAAGGTACTGGGCGAACACCATCCGGGCACTATGGCAGCTGCCAACGGGATCCGGGCTGACTGCGACATCGACCCGCTGCCACTGTGATTGTGATTGTGGCGGTCACAGTCACGAATGCTCTGGTCAATCAACAAACTGGCCGATCCAGGATGCCAGGTCTTCTGGCGTAGCCACGGTGTGGGTGCGGGAGCGAATGCTGCGGTGCACTGCGCGGACCACTTCTGGGTAGTGCAGTAGTGCCCTCGAGGTCGCCTTCACGCCCAGTTCGGACAGGGCGAGACCAAGGCCTACCAAGGAAGCCACGCGGTCGGGGTCTGCGGCCAGTTCAGTGCGGTAGGCCCGAGCGGCATCGGTGAATCGTCCGGTGACATACGCGAAATCTGCTGCTGTGGCACCGGGGACGTCTTGCCACGTGCTCCGCAGTACTTCACCACTGTTCGGAAAATTGGCGATACCAAGCCGGATCAGATCAGTTCGTGCAGATGACCAATGGCCATCCGGCACCGGTGTGGGTGCTCGGTCGGGGCCGATGAGACCGGTAATCGGAGGCGCCCTTTCGGCTAACCAGGCATCCGCAAGGGAGGCTACCGCCGCAGGATCTGGCCGCAGGTAGCTGATCCTCCAGCCTGCGTAGTGGTCAGTGCAGACTGCCATGACCAGATCGCGCAGGTCGGCGGGCACCGACTCGTCCTGCCATGGACCCAGCCGTTCGTTGATGCCGTCGGCGAACCGGCGTCCAGCCGGAGTGAGAGCCGGATCATCCCGAAGCACACTGAGCACGCGCCAGGTTGCTTGTCGCCAGTATGCGAACTCGAACGTGGCTCGCCTATCCGGCGCTTCTGTGTGCGCGCTGGCGAGTGCCCGCCAGAAAGCGGTGACGCCGAAGAAGGCGTACACCCCCTGCAACACGCCGGCGATCGGGCGCGGATCTTCCCTCCAGGGTGTGTAGAACCGCTCGCGGGGATCGTCTTCGTGGAGCGCTACCAGGTGCAGTAGGCCGCCAAGCCGGATGTGTTGGAACTCATGAATGAGTGTGGCTGCCAACGAGGCGGCGTCTGGCGGTAGCGCGATGATTGCGCTACCGAAGGCCTCGCCGGTGGAGGCACTCGGTATCCGGAACGGAACCGCCGGACGGGGTGCCAGACAGTCAAGTCCCGTAGCCAGGGCGTCGGCGATGTCGGGAAGGTGACGGACAATGAGAATCCAAGCCTGGTTGAGCAGCTCGTACCACGCCTCGACGTTGTCCGAGTCGAGCCTTTGTGGACGTACTGGTTCATAGAGGCCCCGGTAGGGGTCGAGATCGTCAAGGTGCACCGAGAGCACGTGCTTGCCTGCCCGCATCGTGAGCCGCCGGATACCCTGCCATCCCGGCGCGTTCCCGGTGGGAACAGCGGGTACCGGCACACTGGCGGCATCGTTGCTGACTCTTACCTGCCCGTGCTCGTTACGTACCTCAGCCACTGACCATGGCGATTCGGCAGCCAACTGAGCCATTCCCAACGTGGGCAGCAAGGCGCCGCCATTCCAGACCGGTATGTGGGTACAGAAGTCAAGTCCCGCATGGATCGCGGCCGCAGTGGCCAGCGCGTGCACGTGGCCGACGTGCATCCATATCGGGAACACTCCGGTAATGTGGTTGCGCAGTAGGCGCACGGTGTAACCGGCCCAGGTGCCGGTGTAGGGATGAGCAAGTATCAGCTCGAGGGCTCTGGGAACTTTCTCTTCCGCGCGAGCCAGCAATTCCCACGCGTCCTCGGCCGGTGGTAGGGGACCGAACAGCTCCGGAACCTTTGTGGTTTCCTCCACGAGCGCTCTGAGTAGGAGGAGCCTCCTGCTCCGTTCCGCGCGCCGCAACCGCCGCACGACGCGGGCTCCTCCCTCACCGTGAGCTAGCTGGTCGAAGTCCGCCCAGGACAAGCGGTGGAGCGGGATGTGCTCCTCCATAGGCACGACGTCCCTCTTCAACGGCTAGCGATGGCTAAGTGCGATCAGCCTTATTCCAACGAGACCCCCCGTGCCGTACCGCTTCAGTCGATTCGTTCCGAACTGCCCCTGGACACTCGCGGGTGCTCAGTGTGCTGCATCACATGCCGCATCGCTCGCCTGACGGTCGCGCCATCCCGCTCTCGCAGCGACCTCATCGACATCACACCGAGATCGATCAGCTCTGATTCGATGTCTGATTCCATGTCGGCTGAGAATTGACTCATGTGCACCCCCACGCGACAAGATCACTTTCCAGGACGCGACGGAGATTCCCGACGAGTTCAGGGCCGCTGAACAGCTGTCCGCAGTAAAACCATGATGCCCTATCAGCATGGGTTCGAGGAAGAGCTGGTGAGATGCGTCCGGTAGTCGGCCACACCCAGCGCGTCGCCCTCGGGTGGTGAACTCTGCCGATTCGCTACCACCAGCGGCGGGCACCAACGGCGCGAGATGTCCCCGGGTGAGGGTCGCCATCTTGTCGTGGCGTGCTGACCTCGCTACCGACGCTGGAGCTGTCTGTGCCTGCCAAGGCGATCAGCTCTCCGCACCAGGAGCAGCGTAGGTCGGCCTCCTGCACCGCGCGGCGCCAGGCGTTGAATTCCCGCCGTTCACGTGCAAGCCGCCGGCACCGTCGATCCAGTGCCTGGACAGTCCAGGAGCTGCCGAGCAGCAGGCCTATGCACAGCATCAGGAGCCCGCCGATGCCGGCGATCCACAGGGCGCTCATCGTGATCACCGGGACGTCCCGCCGCGGCTGCTCGGTCGCCTCGCGTTCCTCGTCACATTCGGAATGCTCACAACGCACCTTTTTCGTGGACAGATTGCTCTCATCACACCGTGCCGGACGGTGAGTGTCACGGAAAAGGGATTTGTACCGGTAGCGAACTAATATTTCTACACATTCATAGGGCGCGGCGGCGGAGGCGTTCAATGTCGATCACTGTGAATGTGCGGCGCTGGGTGCGCACGTACCCGCCGCTACGAAGGGTCCGGAGAGCCTTGGTCACCGCCTCTCGGGACGCGCCGACCCAACTGGCCAGCTCATCCTGGGTGAGCGGCAAGGTGATCTTGATGCCGGATTCGGTCGGTTCGCCGAAGCGATCGGCCAGCTCGACCAAGCGACGGGCCACCCGGTTCAGCGTGTCATAGACGCCGAACTCGATTCGTTTGCGATCAGCGTCGCGCAGTCGGCCGGTAAGGATACGCATCAACAGCCACATCGTTCGAGGGTGAGCCTGTAAGAACGCGGTAAATTCTCGAAATCTCACTGCGAGGATCTCGGTAGTTTCAAAAGTTTTGACCGAGGCCGAATGTGGCTTTCCGTCAATCACTGCTAGCTCGCCAAGCAGAGCGCCGGGCCCGTGCAGGGCCAAGACCACTTCGGTGCCATCTTCGGCGGAGGTGAAAACTTTGACCCGGCCTGAGATGACGATGACCACGGTGTCCGAGTGCGTGCCCTCAACGAATAGTGGCGTGCCGCCAGTTAGCCGACGTGGCCGGCCGTGCCGGACAAGGTCTGCCCATTCTTGCTCGGTCAGCTCCGCACCGAACTCCTGCACCCGGGCGGCGCCATGTTCCACGGGTATCCCCCCAAGGTCATGCAGGCTGCGGTGTGTCTAGGTCCAGCTTGGCAGCGTGGGGGATGACATGTCCTGTTCGTTGATGCTTGTGGTCGGGCTGATCAGCGTGGGACTGGAGTGGTCTGTGGGGGGCGATGCTGGATGGTGGCCAGCTGGCGATCGTGCATGCGGGAAAGCAACAACTGCGCCAGCACCGCGCCGATCAGGGCCAGCAGCATGTCCCACTGGGTGTCCCAGACATCGCCCTGAGTGGCGAGGAACGCGTCGGCCGCCGCGCCCAGCGCTAACGCCGACCACCACTCGATGAACTCGAAGCAGGCGCTGAAAGCTAGGCAGGCACTGCTCACCAGCACGAACAGCCACCCGCCCGGCCGCAGCGGGGTTCGACGCAGCAGGATCTCGCGAATCAGAATCGCGGGGACGAAGCCTTGGACGAAATGGCCGAGCCGATCGTAGTTGTTGCGAGACAGGGTGAAGGTGTCGCGGAACCAGTCGCCGAGCGGCGTCTCGGCATAGGTGTAGTGCCCGCCGTAGATCAGCACGCAGGCATGCAGCACCAGCAGCCAGCAGAGCAGCCGGGTGAGCGGGAACCGGCGCCATACCCACAGCACCACAGGCAGCCCGACCAGCACCCACCCGACCTCCATCAGCCAGGTAAGCCGGCTGACCGGCGCGACACCCGACCACGCGAGGGCCACCACGACGACCGCGACAAGGACTCGCCCCTCGATACGTCCAGGCGTCATACCTTCTCCGTGGTCGACTCAAGCACCGTTGATGTTAAGGGCCGGGTCGGGAACACGGCTGGCGCACTGGCCGTTAGAGCCATCAGATAGGTTGAGCGGGATCCACTCAAGGCAGCTTGAGTCAGTCCCAGTCAAGTCTGAAAGGGTTGCTCACATGGCTCGTGCGGTCGGCATCGACCTAGGGACCACCAACTCCGTCGTGTCCGTCCTCGAGGGCGGCGAGCCCACGGTGGTGGCCAACTCCGAGGGCTCGCGGACCACGCCCTCGGTGGTCGCCTTCGCCAAGAACGGCGAGGT
>JBGSWT010000878.1:0-2033 GCA_041751815.1 Pseudonocardiaceae bacterium | reverse complement strand
GCACGTCGTCGGGGCCGACGTCGTTAAGGGCCAAGCTGATGCCTGGCAACGCCGCTCGCCCCTCGATGGTCGCCCGATCCGGCGCCAGGTACGGCTGGCCGGTCAGGTCGGCTACCGAGCAGCCCAGTGCCTCGGCGAGGTCCTCGATCAGGCCGCGGCGATTGAACCCGCGCTGCCCGCGTTCGAGCATCGACAGGTAAGGCGCGCTGATCCCGGCCAACCCGCCTGCGACTTCCAGGCTCAGCCCACGGCGACGGCGGATCTTGCGGGCGCGCGCACCGATCGACAGCGCGTCCTCAGCGTCCATCGCAGACCTTCCTCACCGGAACCCCTCACCGGTGCCCCGGGGAGCGACCCCGGGGCGGACGCCTCGGTGAGGAGGTGATTCCAAGGCTACTGCTGTCCCTTCCGGCCCTGCCGGGCGCGGGAGATCATCGCCGCGATGTTCTCCACGGTGTGCGCCTCGAACCCGGCCAGCCACACCAGGGATCGGCGTTCAGCGTCGGAGGTCGGGAGCCCGTCCAGCGCATCAAGCAGAACGGCCAGTCGGGCGGCTTGTCCGGGCAGCAGGGTCGTCTCGGTCATGCCGTCCGCCTCACCGGGGCTGGCTTCACCAGTGGCGCCTGAAGAGTCCTGGCACCCCAGCGGGAACAAGTGGTGCTGCCGGTGGCGACGGCTGTCGTCAGGCGCAGCGGGCAGAGCCGGGTCGTCGCCGTTTGTGGTCGCGGTGTGGTCGCAGGAGGCGTGGTCACCGGTGGGCACAGGTGGGCACAGGTGAGGAGTTGCTATGCCACTGACCTGCGAGGATGGGGCAGCGTGGTTACCGACGGTGGGTGACGGACTTAACTCGTAATGAGCAGGTCCGGGGTTCGATTCCCCGAGGCGGCTCCACCCCCTGACCAGCGTAAACGCGCTCGTCAGGTATGTGCCGGGCATCACCACCTGCCACTTCTGTCACATCCGTTGCTGTGGCTGACTGCATTTCGCACCACCTTTGATCTTGCTGGGGTTGGATGCGTAACTGTGAGCAACCCCATGATGCAGATGCAGTTGGAGGATCGTGTGGCGGCAGACCCCAACGCCAGGAAAGTGTACGCAACCGCGTACACTTTCCTGCATGCAGCCGCCTGAGGTTCTTTCGTTCCGCGAGTTCCGGACGGGACTGGCGGCGACGTTGAAGCGGGTTCAGGAGCCAGACAGCGGACCGGTGTTCGTCGGTGCGCATCGGAAACCGGAGGCAGTTGTCATGTCAGTGTCGCACTACCGGTCGCTGTTGGCGGCGGCCGAGCGGCGGGAGGCGGTCGCGGAGGCTCTGGCGTCGGTGCGAGCCGAGGGTCTCGAGCCGAGTCTGGAGGGGCTGGAGATGCTCGAGGCCATCGCCGAAGGCCGGATGAGCACTGGTGAGGCCCGCGCGCGCACCCTGGCGCGTTACGGCAAGTGAGCGGGGACCCCTACATCGATCTCGAAACCGGGGTCCTGCGCAACCGGCTCGGTATCACCGATGCCGCCGAGCTTGCCCAGGCCGAGTCGGAACTAACGAGCTATCGGTTGATCGAACTTCGGCGAACCGGCCTGCCGGGCCGGTACGATCTGGCCCATCTACAGGCCTTCCACCGCTACATCTTTGGCGATCTCTACGATTGGGCTGGCGAGCTGCGCTCGGTTTCGATCAGCAAGGGTGACCTGTTCTGCCTCCCGCAACACCTGGGCTCCTTCGCCGAGGACGTGTTCGGCAAGCTCGCTCGGGCTGGTCATCTGCGGGGTCTCAAGCGAGCAGCCTTCGTCGACGGCCTCACCGCGCTGCTGGCCGATGTGAACGCTCTGCACCCATTTCGGGAGGGCAACGGCCGCACCCAGCGCGCCTTCCTTGCGCAGCTCGCCCGCGACGCCGGGCACCCGATCCATTGGGCGAGCATGGATCCCGCGGTGAACGTCGCCGCGTCTCAGGCCGCTCACCGGGGTGACAACGGGCCGCTGCGCGCGATGCTCAACGAGCTCGTCGATGACACCGTCGACGTGCAGGACAGGCCCGG
>JBGSWT010000877.1:0-8489 GCA_041751815.1 Pseudonocardiaceae bacterium | reverse complement strand
GCGCACGGGGTGTCCATGAGGTCGCTGCCATGCACGGTTGCGACCCCGGTACGCAGTGTCAGAGGCACCATCACCGTCGTGAGATCGGAATAGCCCACCAGCCACGTCGGTTCTGCCGCGCTGATCGCCTCGAAATCGAGCAGCGGCAGCAAATCGATGGCCAACTCCCCACCCCAGGGCGGCACCACGGCGCGGATCACCGGGTCAACGAGCATCGCGGTGAGCTCGGCAGCCCGGGCCGGCGCGGGGGCGCTAGTGACACCGGATCCGTCCATGCAGTCACCGACGACCACCTCATAACCCAAGTCGTGCAGGTGCTTGATGCAAAATTCCAGCCGAGGCCGCATCTGCCTACCCACTCCAGCAGACGGTGAGGTCACCGCGATGCGGTCGCCGGGTCTTAGCGGAGCGGGGTAGCGAATGCTCACGCGGCCACCCTGCCAAACCCGATGATCGACGCGAAGCCGTACGGGCACCTCACTGGCCTACCTGCCGTGTCCACTGGGATCCGCTTACGGTGAAGCACGCAACTGCCTGACGACACAAAACCAGCGGCGGCCCTTGTCCGCCACAAGTCCTCGTTCGCCTTGTTGATGTCGTCCGTGAAGATCCGCAGTGCACGGCGGGCAGACTGGCAGAGTGAGAAACGGCTGGGTGACCTGATGTACGTGCCAGCACGCTTTGCGGTCAACGACGCTGAGATCCGTGAACTGCTCACCAGTCACGGGACGGCCGACCTGGTCACGGCCACTCCACAAGGCCTGCTCGCCACCCTGCTGCCGTTCATATACGACCCGAGCTTCGGCGAGCACGGGCGCCCTGCTCGGGCATCTCGCGCGCAACAACGATCAGTGGCGTTGCGAGGTGCTGGGAGGAGATGGTGATCGTCCGTGGTCCAGACGCCTACGTGTCACCGTCCTGGTACGCCTCAAAGAAACAGCATGGACGAGTAGGCCGACCTGGAGCTACCTGACGGCGCATGTCTATGGACGACTGGTCGTACACGACGACCCGGCCTGGGTCGAGGCTGTGGTCCGCCGACTGACCGACAAGCACGAGGCCAAACAACCGCAACCGCGGACGGTGGACGACACGCCACCAGGTTCCTCGCCGGGCAACTGCGCGCGATCATGGGTATCGACATCATGATCCGCCGGGTGGAGGCCAAGGCGAAACTGAGCCAAAACCGTCCAACCGCAGACATCGACGGCGTCATCTGCGGGCTGCAGGCCCGAGGTGACAGCGCCTCGGCCGGCCGCAGTCCGCGCCGCCCGAAAGCGGCCCTGATCCGCCTACTCAAGCGGTCAAACCACCACGGATCCGCCGCAGGTCACTCCTTGCGCCGAGCAAAGGGGTCCCGTAAACCCCGATGACGATTCCCGAAAGGTTGTGGACCATCTGGGACACCCGCATAACCAGAGCTACGGCCATCGCTGGCTGAGAAGTCGGTCTGCCTCGACTGAGCACGCCGCAGCCGTGTCCTGCATGGATGACCACGCAAACTAGGCAGACTCACCCATGCGATCGAATGCCCGCTCATCGGCATGATCGCGCATCTGACGCGCAACTCGCGGCATGAGCGGACGATTGCGCCGGACGATGCGGGCTATGGGTCTAGCCAGCAGGGTCGGCGAGGAGTTCCTCACCGGCGACGCGCGTCATACCGGTCTAGCCGCAGGACCGCTTCATCGGGGAAGCGGATGTGTTCAGCCGATTCGGGGTCACACCGCAGGGTAGCCACCCTGCCCGCGTCCGTTGCCCAGTCATATCATGCACTTAGGCACGTTAACCAGGCTGACGGGGAACGTGGTTGCGCGCCGATCATCGAGTGGGGTAGCCTCGGTGGCGTCTCCCTCTTGTGGATGCAGGCAGATGACGTGCCCCCACAAGAGCTCTCAGATTCCCTTCCTCCCGCTGGACGTGCTTCGTGGTGAAGCCGTTCCTAGCGCGAACGGGATCCCCTCTGCGGCGTGCGCCGGCGTGTCCCGGCCCAGTCACCGCACACCCCAATGATCAATGAGTCCAGGAAGAAACCCCTATGTATGACAACGATTTCCCCAGCCAGCCTGCCGACAACGGCAGGACCCATAAGTCGCATGAGGACGGTTCCCCACAGCCCGTCACCGGGATCCTCGACATCGTGGACAACCGCGCCTTCGTTCGCACCGACAGCTACCTGCCCGGACCCCGCGACGCCCCAGTCCCGCTGGGACTGGTCCGCGAACACGGGCTGCGCCGCGGTGACACGGTCACCGGCACAGCCCGCCCGGCCGGCAGGGACGAAAGACCCGAGCCCCTCGTCCAGGTCGACACCATCAACGGACAACACCCGCGCCGCGCCCTGTCCCGGGCTGTGTTCTCCGAGCTGGTCCCGCTCTACCCGAACGAGCGGATGCGACTGGAGACCGAACCCCACGCCCTGACCACGCGGGTGACCGATCTCCTCATGCCAGTCGGCAAGGGACAGCGGGCCTTGATCGTCGCACCACCGAAGGCCGGCAAGACCTCCGTGCTGCAGGCAATCGCACACGGCATAGCCAAAAACCACCCGGAATGCCACCTCATGCTCGTCCTGGTCGGCGAACGCCCGGAAGAAGTCACCGACCTGGCACGCGCCGTGCCCGGCGAAGTCATCGCTGCCACATTCGACCACCCGCCCCACGAGCACACCGCACTCGCCGAGCTGGCCATCGAACGCGCCAAACGCCTGGTCGAGCTGGGGCGAGACGTGGTGGTGATGCTGGACTCGCTGACCCGGCTAGGCCGCGCCTACAACCTGGCCGCGCCAGCGTCGGGACGGATCCTGTCCGGCGGCGTGGACTCCACCGCCCTCGTGCCGCCGAAACGGTTCCTCGGCGCGGCCCGCAATATCGAGAACGGCGGCTCGCTGACCATATTCGCCACAGCACTAGTGGACACCGGCTCGGTCGGCGACACACTGATCTTCGAGGAATACAAAGGAACCAGCAACGCCGAACTAAGACTCGACCGCAAGATCGCAAGCAAACGCGTCTACCCTGCCGTCGACATAGCCCAGTCCAGCACACGCAAGGAAGAACTGCTGCTGACCGGCGAGGAAATGACGGCCACCCGCGCCCTGCGCCGGGCCCTCGATGGCCGGGACAGCCAACAGGCCATCGACATGCTCCTCGACGGCCTCCGCAAGACCCCCACCAACACCGAGTTCCTCACCCAGCTCACCAGGACTACCCCGCACAACGGCAGCGGTTCGGGGACTGCCGGCCGGTGACCGCGCCGCAAAACCCAGTCCAACCCAGCGCCCCTCGACGAGCCTTGCATCCGACACTCGGGTTTCCACGGCCGCCGACAGCAACACCCGCTATTCGGCAATACAGGGCGGTCGGCGTCAGGCGCCAGAGACGACATAGGGGGCGAGGACATAGTCGGGGTGCTGTCGGCCCTGCCCGTCACTTCGAGTCGAGCACGAACACCGGGATCTGTCTGTCGGTCTTCTTCTGGTACTCGGCGTAGGGCGGGTATGCCGCCACGGCCCGCTCCCACCACTCGGCCCGCTCAGCGCCCTCGACCTCGCGCGCGACATAGTCCTTGGTCACGGTCCCGTCCTGCAGCGGGAACTCGGGGTAGGCCTTGATGTTGTGGTACCAGGTCGGGTGCTCTGGGGCGCCGCCCTTGGACGCGACGACGGCGTACCTGCCGTCGTGCTCCACCCGCATGACCGGGGTGTAGCGCAGCTTGCCGGTCTTCGCGCCGCGCAGCGTCAGCAGCACGATCGGCGACCCGAGCACCTCGATGCCCTCTGTGGTCCCGGTCTCAAGGATCTTGCTCGTCTGGGCCTGCACCCAATCCGTGGGGCTGAGTTCTACGGTCTCGTCTGCCACGTCCACGATCAACACGCCGCGCGCCACGGTCATTCCCGTCAGACGGTTCGTGCGAGGGCTGTTGAACCCGCGCTCGGCGGCATGACAGGGGCGTTGTGCCAGGCGCTTTCCAGAGACGCCGAGCATGGTCCCGCGGGGCCTGCCTACGGCGCTCCGAAGTTTCGGGTACAGGCCGTTCTACTTGCCCTCCGCGGCTCGGCGTCGAAGGTCGTCGACGTAGTCCGCACGGAGCACGCGACTACAGCGCGGGCGCTTCCCTGCGTTGATGTCCTCCACGTACTTGGCCAGGCGCTCAGGGTTCTTACCGGACCATCCGTTGCGAGGGTCCAGCCCTGCATCGCCTCACTATCCATCCGGATGCCAGCGTCGTGCAGTGCGAGCAGGCTGCTCACGACCATGTCCTTCTCGAAGCCTGCCGAGATGGTGTTGTTGTGGTTGACCGTCAAGGTGAGGCTCTTTATCGCCTCGGCGACGACAGGGTCGAGCTCGGGCGTCAAGTCCTCCCAGGCCGAGCGGTCACCGAGGACCGTTGGCCGTACGGCTGACACCCACGGTCTGATGGCGTCTTCGTTCCAGGTGATGACGCACAAGGCACGGATGCCCCGACCGCCGTACTGCACCAGCTTCCCGATGTCCTCCATGTCCGCCCACACCATCACCACCGGGCCGTTGCCACGGATGAACCCGCCCGCCTCTACCGGTGACGTGCTCGACGTTGGAGTGCCGGTTCACGAGCCGTTCCAGCTTCGAGCAGTTGCGCAGGTTGGACTTCAGGCTGGTCCACACGGTCAGCGTGTCGCGTCCTCCATGTGCTCGCAGCACCAGTCGATGGCCACGTCCACACCCTCGTCGTCGTAGCTGGCGACAGCGGTCGGATAGGTCACATCGCGATCGAACATCTATGTTCCCCTACTCTCCGGCTCTGACAGGAACACGTTATGCGCATGCACCGACATGACTAGCTCACTGGCGCTTGTGCGCGGCCCGCTCTTCGACATCGGCAGAAGGGTTCGATAGCCCTTTGCCGATTGAGCAAGTTACCGACGCAACTAACGCCACCCATCGCAGGGCCTTGGGGTAACGCTCGCTCATCGGCATGTGCGGAGGGTCTCGTTCCCGCGCATCGACCCGCATGACTATGCGGTGGCTTGCAGCCGTGGAGGTCGCAGCGACCCGATCCCGCTGAGCAGCAACGAAATCCGCCGCCTACTCGCCACCCTGGTCCTCACACCCGTCGCCTGCCTCAGCAGCGCGATCAGCTGGCCGAACTGGCGACGCCGACGACAGCACCAGGCCCGAACCTGCCACTACCAGCGCCGCGGTCACCGGCCTCCGTGACCATGAACTGCCGTTGCAGTATTAGGGTTGGATCATGCCCCAGCACGACGGCTCGCCACGGCTGGGAGTAGTTTTTGAGGTCACCCGGAAACCATGTTGCTCGTAAAAGGCAACGTTGCCCTCATGAAGGGTTTGAAGGTAGACGGGCATGCCAGCCGCTTTCGCTTTTCCGAGCACGGGGGCCATCAACTGGCCGCCCACCCCGGAACCCTGAGAGGGCGGATCAACAGCGAGCAATAGCAGGTACCAATGTGGCTGTGCAATGTCGCAACCGTGTTGCTCTTCCAGACTGGCCTCCAAACGCAAGAATCGACCAAAAGCTGTCGGACCGAGATGCCGAGCGCAGCGCAATGCGCCGGTGCGTAGGAATCTCCAATATGTTATTCCGTTGCCGCCTGGGGGTAGTTAGGCGGCAACGCCGCATATAAGCGGTGAGGTCACCCAGACTTCACCATAACGCTGTGCATAATCTAATGGTAAGACCGCTGGTAGGGCACTGATCCGATGGCCGTTGTCCGGCAGGATGTAGCACCACATCGGATCGTGTTGGAACGCCTCCGCGGCTATCCGCCGAGCCACCGGGTATGACGCGCCGTCTATTATCTTGACAGCGTCCATGCTGCGCACGCACTCAGTCGTCATCCGGTTGATCCTCCACGACGATTGGTGCAATGTGCCAGTGCAGTGGAATTCCGCAGCATGGGCACTCGCCGCGCTGCCGGCGGGCGCTGTGAACCGCCGACCACTCGTCGTTCAGCCTGCGACGCTCTTCGGCCTGCCGGCGAAGCTTCGGCTGTAAGGCCTGGGTAGTCCAGGCCGAGCCAAGCAACAGCCCGAGGCAGACCAGCAGGACTGCTCCCAACACGACCAATTCCACTACTTGCAGGGTCACCCCAATCTGCGGTGCGTCCCGCCACGACGTTTCGCTCCCTGGTGACAGCCCGTGGGCTGAACCCCCGGAAGGCAAGTCGCGCTCCGGTGAGATGCTGACATGATCATTATCCCCTCCTCATCGGATGATGCGGGTTTTGCAGGACGAGCCAAGGCTCGCCTGGATCGCGGTGTTCGGTTGCCGGGTGCAATGGGCGCCATGACTGTTCCCGTGCCGCCTCAGCCAGTAGCTGCGAGGGATGATCCGTACAGGCAGCACGCCGACCCACCGTCCTTCACCGGAGCCGCTCGCGGAAGCAGCTCTTGACTAACCTTGATTGATACTCAATTGTGACTACCGGAGCGGCGCAGGGCAACCCGAGACGTAGTTACACTCGACTGATCGTCTAGCTCTACTTAATAAATGCAACCGTCAGCAGATGCTCGAACCAGCACCTGTTGCAGCAGAGGATGAAGTGCAGCACCGCAACGTGAAGCCGAAGCATATTCACTGCTATGCCACAGAAGGATTGCCTACGAGCAAAAGTAAACAAACCAGAATCGGCGCTCCCCGTAGTCGCGCTTGACACACACTCAAACCGTACTTGAAGATATCGACGCCAGTTGCCAGCCAGCAAGCGCATGTACAGCGGAGGGTCAAGTGCAGCACCGCAACGTGAAGCTGGAGGCGATGCTTAGCAGCTTGATTGAACGCGGCGGCTACAGCCGAAATCGACAACCCATCTTGGATGCGGTGCAGATAAGCGGTGCTGCACTGTCGCAGTACACGCGTGGCCAGACCCCAATGCCCCTAACTTAAGGTAAGTTTTCGCAGGTCAGAGGCGGTTTTGAGGATATCAGGACCAGAGGCTGTGCGCCTGCCGTGGCGCGCTTCGCGCAAGCGCTACCTGAGGCTTTGCAAAGGAGGGGCGACTCATGCTGTCGACCTGGGGCGCCATCGTACCTGCTTGGCGCTTGCACACCCAGCCTGAGCTGGGCAAACGCTTAAGTTAGCGGCATTGGGCCAGACCCGCCCCAGTTTCCAGAAGTTAATTGATCTCGGGGCGTTCTTCGGAGTCAGTCTCGATTATCTGGTATACGGCGAACCTGTGGCCCCCGTGGTGGATCCCGGTCCCCTCGCTCGCTACGTTGAACACGCACTCGCTGATGTGCAGGCCCGTGCCAGCCGCCATTCAGACCTGCTCACCCGCATCGGCCGAGTGCTCGCTGACCGGATCGACGGCGTTGCAGAAGAGTTGGCGAACTCGGACACAGCCGGACGCGAGGGCTTGATCCAGCACGACGAAGTCCTACGAGTCGAACGGTACTGCCGGAGCGCGGACATCGTGACCATGACCTTGACACTCGATGTGATCCAAGTGTCGGGTGCCAACCCCGCCGCAGGGCAGTTCCTCCAGGTCGTCGCCGCTAACTTGGTGAAGGGAGCCAAATACCGCTTTCTCCTTCCTGGCGGGGAGACCGCCCAGGACGACACCGTGGCCAGCTTCCGTTCACTGCTAACACCGTCCGTCCCGGGCGACCACCTGCACGGCAACCTCGCCTTCGGCCGAGCAGCGATGCCGATCACCGCAGGAGCCGGTCTCTACGAACTCGACGTCGCTGTCTTCGAGCGCGAGGAACCCGCTCTGTACACCCAGTTCCGCAGCTACATCAGCGACGACCACTGGCTCGGCTACGTCACCAGACCAAACGTCGACTCGAACGCCGACATGCTGATGAGCTGCAGCCACGCCAAGCACGCACGCGCAGGGTTCGAGTCCCTGTGGTCGAGCCGTGTAGACCTGTAACCCTCCGTAGAAAAGGGTTGACTCTCTGTGTATTGTCCTGTCTCCGTGGAGGTCACCTTGGGGGTTGTCGTCGGTCGGGTCGTTGAGGTGAAGCCGCACCCCAACGCTGACAGCATCCGGCTGGCCTGGGTCGACCTCGGCATCGGGGAACCCGTACAGATCGTCTTTGGAGGCCCACCCAACGTCCACGAGGGCGACCTGGTGGCCGTCGCGCCTCCTGGATCACGTTTACCTGGAAGGGAAAAAACGCAGAAAATTCGGCGGCGCCATTACCGCGGTGAGAGCTCTTATGGGATGCTGTGCAGCCTGGCTGAGCTGGGATGGAGTTCAAATGCGCCTGACGAGGTGGCGCTGCTTCGAAACGTGACACCTGGCGAGTCTCTCGATAAAGTGACCGCCACGGATTGGCAATCATTGAGGCTTATCGGAAACTCAGCTTGAAGAAGTGAAGTGAGCGAATCGCACTGAAGGCGGTCGGGTAGGTTCGAAGTGGGGCGGCGGTAGTCGGTGTGCATGCAGCGCCACGTCTTGAAGTTGGCGATTGCTCGCTCGATGACATATCGGTACTGGTTAACCACCTTGTTGAACTCCTTATGCCATTCGAGCAGCTCGC
>JBGSWT010000876.1:0-3368 GCA_041751815.1 Pseudonocardiaceae bacterium | reverse complement strand
GAAGGCCCCCGCTGCCGGACCGTGGTCATGGAGATCGGTGCTCTGGCCCGGAAGCCAGGACAGCAGCCATATCTCGTGCTGCTCGGTGCGCTCGAGCAACCGGTACCAGCGGGTATCGGTGCGGTAGTCGACCAGGGGTCGCCACCGCTCGGGGTGCGCGGCCAGCCTCATGGCGAGGCTGGCGGGGCCGCCGGAACGGGCGAGGTCGGCGGCCGGGACGGTGAGATCAGGGACGGCGTACACGGGGGTTCCTCCGCGGGATCGGTGAACCGACCACGCGGGACCACCACCCGGGCAGGGTGAGTGATCAGAAAGGCGCGGTCAGCGGGCCAAGGGGTTCACCGCGCCGTACAGAGCGCACTCGCCACCCGACGCAGATCCACCGGGGACCGCCGGACGAGGAAGGGAGTGCTGCTCACGATAGATGATCAAACCAGCAGGTGCCTGCCCGGTCAAGTCGTCACATCGACACAGACCAGGCTCCACGGCTGATCGAGCATGCGCGTCATGATGAGGGTGGCGCGCCGGGTGCCGCGGAGCTTCAGGCGGCGGTGCAGCTCCGCGACGTCGCCGGCGAGGCCTCGGCGGCGGATGTCGACAGCACCGATGTCCAGTGCGCGCAGCCGAGCGGTGAGCTGTTTCTCCTTCCACGGGGCCGACTCGATCACCTGCAGGGTTCGGGCAAAGGCGGTGTGCACCAGGTGGTCAGCGGACAGGAAGGCGATCTGGTCATCGATCTTCCAGCATCCGGTGGCTCTGGCCAGCTCCTCTACCAGCCCGGCGCGGGTCACGGCGGGATTGGGATCGAGCAGGAACCCCCCGGGCGGGCCGACCGGCACCGGTGCACCATCGCTGGGCGTGAGGGTGTGCCTGCCCGGCAGGATCGTCGCTCGCCGGGCCGCAGTGGCCAGTGCGGGGGACCAGGCAACCGCCTCTTTCAGTGCGCGCCCGTCGGCGAGAAACTCCAGCTCCCAGCCCGGTGGCACGGCATCACGGTCCAGCCCCGGTGCCAGCTTGATCCCCACCGCGGGAACGACCTGCGCCAAGCCGAGGCACCAGTCCAGCGGAGGCTCACTACGGCCGGTGCGCAGCCGCCGCCCGCCACTGCGCCGGGCAGGGTCGACGAATACGGCGTCGACGCCGGTCAGATCCACCGAGCGCACATCAGCGTGCACCGTACGCACACCGGTAGCGACCCCGTATACCTCGGCATTGAGCTGCGCCATCCTCAGATGCACCTCGTCGTGGTCCACGGCCAGCGTCTCGTGCTGGTCGGCTATCGAGATCAGGTCACCCCCGATCCCGGTACACAGGTCGGCCAGCACAACGCAGTCGGTGAACCGGCCGGCTCGATGGCGAGAAATCAGCTCGCTGGAAGCCTGCTCCAGGCCAGGACGGGTGAAGAACATCTGGCCGGCTTTGCTGAACTTGCTTTCCGCCGCACAGCGCAGCTCATACTGGGTCAACGCCGCCGCCACCAGCTCTGGTGGGAACTGCTCGCGCAACAAACAGCCCAGCCGGATCGAGTCCGCCGCTGCCGGCTCCTCGCAGGACAGCCGATCCAGCAGCGCACGCCCGTCCGCCGACAGCAGCGCCGCAAGACCCTCGACCGTCACGGATGTCTCCACGCACGTGGCTTGGGAACTCCGGTGCCCGGTGATCGCCTCAAAACGACACGCAGGAGGGTTGCTCATCTTCTCGCAGTACCGACTCCTGGCGGAATGCCTTGTCATAAGCGGTGCGTATCTCGTCGATCTTCTTGCTGGCATCGCTTGCCGAGCCGTGCGGGTAGAACAAGATCAGCATGTCGCTCGCTTCGCGGGCGATCACTCCGTTGGCTTGCCGGTACTGGCCCCTGGCGGGCACCACCGTGAACCCGGTCGGGAACCGTGGAGTGACCTCCTGGTCGAGAAATTGGGCGAAGGCCGCGTCGGTGACCGTGCCGCCGCCGGGAATCGACTTGCCGAAGTACAGCTCGGTACGCACATATCCCGCCGTTGCGCCGATGCCACACGATTGTTCCGGCGCGGTGTTGCTGTTCGCGTTCACGGCGGTGACGTGAGGTTCCGCGCAGCTCATCAGTGATCCCACCGCCAACAATGCCGTACCCACCATGATGGCGCGGCGCCGAATTGGGGACTCGTCTCGCATCGTGGGCGCATCCTTAACGCGGGTTGCTGAGATTCTCATTCGACGATAACGATGACGGCTGCGGGTGGCTCACCGGTAGCACGCCTTCGTTCAAGGAGGGTCCATGGCAGGAGTGTCCACGCCGTCGGGGGTGGAGCAGGTGGTTGCGCAACGTTACAGCGCTGGTGCGCACGAGGTGCAGCCAGCATTGTGCTGCCCGGTCGACTATGACCCGGCATTGCTGCACGCGATCCCGGCCGAGGTGCTCGAGCGGGACTACGGCTGCGGGGATCCCAGTCGCTACCTCGTAGCGGGTGAGAAAGTGCTGGACCTGGGCTGCGGTGGCGGGAAGATCTGCTTCATCGCCTCCCAGATTGTCGGCCCGACCGGCCAGGTGATCGGCGTGGACCTCAACGACGACATGCTCGCTCTAGCTCGTGGCGCCGCCCCGGCGGTCGCCCAGCGGGTCGGCTACGGCAACGTCGAGTTCCGCAAGGGCCGCATCCAGGACCTCGGCCTGGACCTCGAGGCCCTGGGTGGCTGGCTCGCCATGCACCCGGTCACCGACGTGGAGTCGCTGGCCGGTCTGGAGGCCGAGCAGCAACGGTTGCGGACCGAGCAGCCACTGGTGTCCGACGACTCGGTGGACGTGGTGGTGAGCAACTGCGTGCTCAACCTGGTCGCCCCCGAGCACAAGCAGCGGCTGTTCACCGAGGTCTTTCGGGTGCTGCGTCGAGGCGGTCGGGCGGTGATCTCCGACATTGTCAGCGCGGTGGAGGTGCCCGAGCACCTGCGAGCCGACCCCGAGCTGTGGAGCGGATGCGTCGCCGGCGCATTCCAAGAGGAGGCATTCCTGGCCGCCTTCGAACGAGCCGGCTTCTACGGGATCCACGTGGTGAAACGGGACTCCGCGGCGTGGCAGGTGGTCGACGGGATCGAGTTCCGAGCGGTGACCGTGGTGGCCTACAAAGGCAAGCAGGGTGAGTGCCGCGACCACGGGCAGGCAGCCATCTACCCCGGACCGTTCAAGGCCGTGCTCGACGACGACGAGCACCTGTTCCTTCGCGGGGTGCCGACGGCGGTGTGCGCCAAGAGTTTCGCCATCTACGCCCGGGAGCCCTATGCAGGGCACTTCCAGCTGCTTGAACCCATCGAGCCGGTGGACCCTGCCACCGCGCCGCCCTTCGACTGCGCCCCGCCGGCCGCTGTGACCGCGCCCGGATCAGCGCCGACGGCAC
>JBGSWT010000875.1:0-2929 GCA_041751815.1 Pseudonocardiaceae bacterium | reverse complement strand
CCGAGTGCCCGCAGCGCCCGCAGACACGGCAGCGCGTCGTCGAAGAGCCGCCAGGCCCGCCGCATGGCGGCTGTCCTGCGCTCCTCGCGCCGGACCACCTCGCCGTGGCACAGGATTTCCCCCCGATAGGCGAAGAAATCTCTGGTGCGCTGTTGGCGCATCGTGTCGAAGTCGACCGTCCCGCCGAGGTAGCGCAGATAGTGCCAGTCAGTGAGTGCGCACCAATCAGCCCAGGCCTCATCAGTGCCGAGGAGCTCACGCAGTCCGGCGCGGGTGGATGCCTCGTAATCGACCAGGGTCGCATCCACATCGAAGCAGACAGCAGCAACCGGACGCGGGATCGACGGGGCGGAAGGCTGAGGAGGGCTTAGCTCGGGCGCAAGAGTCACTCGGTGCACGTTAGATCGTCGACAGGCCGCGTGGACTCTGCTGACCCGGTGAACTTCCCCGCCCACGGTCTGGTCACTCTGTGCGACCATGCTGCACAGCAGTCTGTAACCGCTGCAGCGAGCGGTCCCGACCCAGCAACTCCATCGACTCATACAGCGGCGGAGAGACGGTGTGCCCGGTCACCGCGACGCGGACCGGGGCGAACGCCTTACGCGGCGTGAGCGCCAGACCGTCGACTAACGCCGACTTCAGCGCCTGCTCGATGGCCGGCGCACTCCACTCCGGGGCCCGCTCCAGTGCGTTGAGCGCTGCCTGCAGCACCGGCGCGGAGGCCGGCCCGAGCGCCTTGGCGCAAGCTTCTGGGTCACGCGTGAACTCCTCCTCCGGGATGAGCAGGAAACGCAGCAGGCCCACCGCGTCGGAGAGCACCACACACCGCTCCTGCACCAGCGGGGCGATCTTGCGCAGGATGGCGTCGCGTGCCTGATCGACCACCAGCCCAGCGCGCTCCAGGTAGGGCAGTACTCGGGTGACGAACTCCTCCACGAGCAAGGCCCGCAGGTGCACGGAGTTGATCGCTTCAGCCTTGCGCAGGTCGAACCGCGCCGGATTGGCACTGACCCGGGACAGGTCGAACGCCGCCACCAGCTCCGCCATGGTGAACACGTCGCGGTCTTCAGCGATCGCCCACCCCAGCAGCGCGAGGTAGTTGAGCAGGCCTTCGGGGAGGAAACCTCGGTCGCGGTACACGAACAGATTGGACTGCGGGTCGCGCTTGGACAGCTTGCGATTGCCCTCCCCCAGCACGTACGGGAGGTGCCCGAAAGCCGGGGTGACCGTTGCCACCCCGATCCGCTCCAGGGCGGCGTAGAGCCCGAGCTGACGCGGGGTCGAAGGCAGCAGGTCCTCACCACGCAGCACGTGGGAGATCCGCATCAGCGCGTCGTCCACCGGATTGGTCAGGGCGTACAGCGGGGAGCCGTTGCCCCGGACCAGCACCGGGTCGGGCACGGTGCCCGACCTGAAGGTGATCTCGCCACGGACCAGGTCGGTCCAGCTGAGGTCCGCATCCGGCATCCGCAACCGAAGCACCGGTAGCCGGCCCTCGGAACGCCATCTGGCCGCCTGCTGCGCGGTGGTGTCGCGGTCGGCGTTGTCGTAGCCCAGCTTGGGGTCGCGTCCCGCAGCCCGGTGTCTGGCCTCGATCTCCTCTGGGATGGAGAATGATTCGTAGGCTTCGCCCGCCGCCAGCAAACGACGAGCGACGTCGGAGTAGATCTCGGCGCGCTCACTTTGCCGGTACGGCCCATACGGCCCGCCGACCTCGGGACCCTCGTCCCACGTCAAGCCCAGCCAGCGCAACGCATCGAGCAGCGCGGCGTAGGACTCCTCAGAGTCCCGCGCGCTGTCGGTGTCCTCGATGCGGAACACCAGCGACCCGCCGTGGTGGCGGGCGAACGCCCAGTTGAACAGTGCGGTACGGATCAGTCCGACATGCGGGGTTCCGGTCGGTGACGGGCAGAACCGGACGCGGACAGTGTCGAGGTGGTTCATCGTCGGGCCAGCCTATATCGGGGTCATCGTCTTGACCGTCGGGCCGACCAGGAGCATCATGAACTATATTCAACGTCTGTTGAAAGAGGTCGACATGGAGCGCACGACGTGTTGTGTGGTAGGTGGGGGTCCGGCCGGCATGATGCTCGGCCTGCTACTGGCCAGGGCCGGGGTGGCAGTCACCGTGCTGGAGAAACACGGCGACTTTCTGCGCGACTTCCGTGGCGACACCGTGCATCCCTCCACCCTGACGTTGCTCGATGAACTCGGCCTGGGTGAGAAGTTCGCGAAGATCCCGCACCGGCTCGTCGAGCAGCTCCAGATCCAGATCGGCGACGATCTAGTCCCAGTCGGAGACTTCCGCCGGATCCCCGGTCCGCACAAGCACCTGGCCTTCGTCCCCCAATGGGACTTTCTCGACCTGCTCGCCGACGCCGGGTGCGCCGAGCCGACGTTCACGCTCCGAATGAACACCCAGGCGACCGGGCTGCTCACCGAACGTGGTGCGGTCGTCGGCGTGCAGTACCAGTCGGCCGACGGAAGCAGCGGACAGCTGCCGGCAGACCTCACCGTGGCATGCGACGGGCGGCGCTCGACACTCCGGGACGCTGCCGAGCTGCACGCTCGATCCTTCGGAGTGCCGATGGACGTGTGGTGGTTCCGATTGCCTCGCCGCGAAAACGACCCGCAAGGTGGACTAGCCCGTTTCGGATCCGGGCAGGGCATGGCCCTCATCGACCGCGGGGACTACTTCCAGAGCGCCTACCTGATCCGCAAGGGTTCCGATGCCGCACTGCGGGCGGAGGGAATAGCGGCCTTTCGGCGCCGGGTGGCCGTGATGATCCCGTGGCTGGCCGACCGGATGGACGCCGTGCGTTCCTTCGACGATGTGGCGCTGCTGGACGTCCGGCTGGACCGGCTGCGTCGCTGGTCGACCGACGGTCTGCTGTGCTTGGGGGACGCCGCGCCCGCGAGGTCACCGGAC
>JBGSWT010000874.1:0-1884 GCA_041751815.1 Pseudonocardiaceae bacterium | reverse complement strand
GGACGTCGACCCCGGTCAGGGTGTCAAGGATGGCCCGGGGCGCCCCACCGCAGCGACCGCGGCGGCACAGCGGTCGGGGCAGCGGCGCAGGAACGGCCGGTAGTACAGCGGCGTTGCGAACAGGCCGCTCGACACCCAATCCGCGAACTCCGGGTCCTCAACGAGGCCGTCTTCTAGCGGCACATGAACGGTGCTGATGCCCGCTGGAGGTCGCTGGCGATCAGCGTGTACCTCCCAGGTGGATCGAAGATCGAGCACGGTGCGGATGCCGTGTGACTCCACCGCCGACCATCCGGTGGGAGTCAGCAGAATGAGGTGGTCCACTCGGACCACCTCATTCCGAGCGATCTCCCGACCGTCGGCGGTGCGGATTCCACCGAGATCGCGAGCGTTCCAGCAACCGTCCCAGTAAGATGTCTCCCCACCTTCATCCGCCTACTCCAGATTTGGGGCTCGAGGTGTGAGGCAGCCGAGGCGCGCGGTGCCCCACTACGTGGACGGAGTCAGGATGCCGGAAGTAAAGTAGTGGGACGTCCTACCATTTCGCCGCGCGACGGGATACCGTGCTGGACATGAGTGCCGCGCCACCGTTCGCCCGCCTGCCGCACCCGTCTCTGACGCCGGCGCAGCGGAGGGCGCAGATCCTGGCCACGCCGGGCTTCGGTCGTTATTTCACCGACCACATGGTGGACATCAGTTGGACCACTGGTGTCGGCTGGCATGATCCGCAGATCGGTCCGTACCGGCAGCTCGCCATGGACCCGGCCGCCTCGGTGCTGCATTACGGGCAGGCGGTCTTCGAAGGTCTCAA
This sequence comes from Pseudonocardiaceae bacterium, assembly GCA_041751815.1. Classification (GTDB taxonomy): domain Bacteria; phylum Actinomycetota; class Actinomycetes; order Mycobacteriales; family Pseudonocardiaceae. Next base: position 1,073 of record JBGSWT010000874.1, on the reverse strand, counting down.
GGCCTATCGCCAACCAGACGGCACGGTGGCCTCCTTCCGGCCATTGGCCAACGCTGCCCGCTTCCGTGCCTCGGCCCGCCGGATGGCGATGCCGGAGCTGCCCGACGAGCTGTTCTTCGACTCGCTGCGCGAACTGGTGCGTACCGACATCGACTGGGTTCCGGCCGCCGGTGGGGAAGAGTGCTTGTATTTGCGGCCACTCATGTTCGCCTCCGAGGCCGGGCTGGGGGTGCGCCCCGCCTCGACCTATCGGTACCTGGTCATCGCCTCACCGGCCGGTCCGTACTTTCCTGGCGGGCTCAAGCCAGTCAGCGTGTGGTTGTCCACCGAATACGTCCGGGCGTCTCCCGGCGGCACCGGGGCTGCCAAGTTCGCCGGGAACTATGCCGCCTCACTGGTGGCCCAGCAGCAGGCCGCTGAGAAGAACTGCGACCAGGTCGTGTGGCTGGACGCGGTCGAGCGGCGCTGGGTGGAGGAGATGGGCGGGATGAACCTCTACTTCGTCCTCGGGGAGGGACAGCAGGCTCGACTAGTGACGCCGGAGCTCACCGGTTCACTGCTGCCCGGCATCACCCGCGACTCGCTTCTCACGCTGGCCCGGGACCACGGGATGGGTGTCGAGGAGCGACGGATCTCCACCGAGGAGTGGGAGAAGGGGGTGGAGACCGGCGACATCTCGGAGGTCTTCGCCTGCGGCACCGCCGCGGTGATCACCCCGGTCGGGCGGGTTGCGTACCCCGGCGGTGAGTTCACCATCGGCAGCGGCGAGCCCGGCCCCGTCACGGCCTGCTTGCGAGCCGCCCTCACCGCGATCCAACGCGGCGCCGCCCCCGACACCCACAACTGGATGATCCCGCTCACCTGACCCCTCACCCTGACCCCTCACCCGCATTCAGCAGGCTCAGCGGGGTTATCAGGCACTGATTTACCCCGCTGAGCCTGCTGAATGCGCACATCAGCTGAGCGCGCACCCGGCGAGCAGCACTGTGGTGGTCAGCTCGCTGGCTGCGCCGAGTACGTCACCCGTGACACCACCGAAGCGGCGCCGGGTGTGCGCCGAGAGCGCCACCACC
>JBGSWT010000873.1:0-2818 GCA_041751815.1 Pseudonocardiaceae bacterium | reverse complement strand
TCCGGCAAGGCGGCCGCCGCGGCGCCGGCCACACTGTCCGGCAGATGCTCGCCCAGAACCGCCAGCGTCGCGTGGGTGACGCGTTCGGCCTCGGCCCGCGTACTCAGCCCGGCCCTGGTTTGCACCTCGGTGATGAACTCCTCGTCGCGCACCTGATCCCTCCGCCCGATTCAGCGTTAACTAGTTCAGTCCGGGATGGACATGCGTGCCCGCAGATCCGCCAGGGTCTGGCGGAGCACCCGCGAGACGTGCATCTGCGAGATGCCGACCTGATCGGCGATCTGCGTCTGCGTCATTTGACGGAAGAAGCGCAATGTGAGGATCGTCCGTTCGCGGGGCGCGAGCCCGGCCAGTAGTGGACGCAGCGCTTCCCGGTCGTCGATGAGCGCCAGATCGCTGTCCAGACCGCCCATGAGTTCACCGAGGGTCGCGCTGCCCTCCCCCGAGCCGAGCATCTCGTCCAGAGACGAGCTTCGGTAGGCATCCCCAGCCCGCAGCCCCTCGATGACCTCGGCGACGGGCAACTCCAACCGGACGGCGATCTCGCTGGGCCGGGGCGCCCTCCCGAGCTGCTGGGACAGCTCGGCCAGAGTGCCCCGGATGGCGATGTGTAGATCCTTGAGCCGGCGCGGCACCCGTGTCGACCAGCCGTGGTCGCGGAAGTACCGGCGTACCTCACCTGTGATCGTGGGCACCGCAAAGGAGAAGAAGTCCGAGCCGCGGTCTGGCTCGAACCGGTCCACAGCGTTGATCAGCCCCATGGTGGCGACCTGGACCAGGTCATCCAGCGGTTCGCCGCGGCCGGCGAACCGGCGTGCGATGTGTTCGGCCATCGGCCGGTAACCGTTGATCAGCTGCTCGCGTAGCCGCTGGCGGTCCGGATCGTCGCTCGCCAGCTCGGCATAACGTCGCTGCACTGGGACGAGATGCGCATATTCGCCGTCGCGGGTGGCAGCGGTCGATGCCCCGGGCGACGTCACGTCTGGGGTACGGCCACGGCGTCTTTGGTCAGGGTGATGCACACCTTGCCACCCTGACCTTGGACCCCGGGCAGGTACTGAACACTGACCTCGTTGGTCAGCGACTCCAGTACCCGCCACCCGAACGACTTCGTCGGCAACGGACCTGCCAGGGCATCCGCGTCGACCTCCGCGGCCAGCTCGATCCGGTCCGTCCGGACGGTAAAGCAACAACTCAATGTGGCGTTCAGAACGGCGATCCCGACCAGCATGGCGCACACATCGTCGACTGCCATCCGCAGGTCGTCGATCGAGTCCAGGTCGAAGTCCGCCCGCGCGGCGAGATCGGCAGCAACCGTGCGGATCGTGGGGATGGCGATGGCGCTGGCCGTGGTGTGCAGCTCGATTGACAACCCAGAGCCCGGTGCCGGCGACGCTGCATGGCCGTTGAGGAGGGAACGGTCGGTGTTCACAAGATCCAAACTTGGCCAATGCCAGGTCGGCGGTCGATGAGACAAGCGCGTAATAAGGCGGTACGCCGGTAGATCTCACGGCGCACCCGCCTTAGAGAGGTGGCTTCACACTTCCCACTTCCCGCCGCCGAAGATCAGTAAACCACCCTCTAGGGTGAACCCTTGAGCGCGTCCGGCACAGTGTTGGCGAAGGAGAAGTGTTCTTTCAGCTCGGTGGCCTCCAGCGCCCGATTCGCAATCCGGGAGTTACACACCAACCGCAGGACACGATCTTCCCGGTTAGCTTGCTCGTTCGCCTCGAACAACACGGATAACCCGGCAGATCCCAGGAATCCGACGCCATCGAGATCAACTACCACAACCCGGGCAGCGGCTAGCTGCGTGGTCAGGAAGGCCGCCAGTTCCGGCGCGGTGAGCGCATCGACTTCGCCGAGCACGGTGACGACCCGTGCGTCGTCACCGTGCTCGGCGACCTGAAGACCCATGATGTCGGCGAAGTCGCTGCTCACACCCCGCACGATATCGGGCACGTCATAGCGCACGCTATGCGGCCGGTCAGGGAGGGCACCACCTACTCGGTCTCCTGTGTCACGGCCTGGACGGCGAGCACCGCCAGATCATCGCCATCATTGCGGCCCAGCCAGTCGGTGACGGTGTCTTCCACGCGGGTGGCCACCGCCTGCGCGGTCATCCCCGCGCAGCCACGCAGGCAAGCAGCCAGCCGGGCCGGGCCGAACTGCTCCTGGTTCTCGCCGGTGCGGCGGCCGGCCTCGGTGGCGCCGTCGCTGTAGAGCAGGCAGGTCTCGCCCGGCTTCAAGGTGATCAAGGTCCGGCCGAAACGGGCGTCAGGCAGGATGCCCACCACCGTTCCCGGCACCCCGACCTCCTCGACGTGGCCGTCGCCCCGCAACACCAACGGAGCAGGATGGCCTCCGGCGGTCAACGTGAGTGTCAGCCCCATCGGACCGGGCTGCATCGCGCCGAGCACCAGCGTGGTGAAGACGGTTCGGCCAGCGGCCAGCAGCGCCCGATTGAGAAGGTGCAGCAACCGAGCCGGCTCCTTCTCGATAACCATCAACGCGGCCAGCGAGTGCTGCACTCGGCTGCTCTCCGCCAGAGCCTCGGCGCCCTTGCCGCACACGTCGCCAAGGGCGAACAGGGTGTACCCGTCCGTGATGGGGCGGATCAGGTAAAAGTCGCCGCCCACCGCCAGCTCCCCGGGAGCGGCGCGATGCGCTACTCCCAGTTGCACCCCAGACAGCTGGGGCAATGCCTCGGGCCGAAGTGGCAGCAGTGGCGCCTGCAGCTGAGTCAAAGCGGTAGCTCGAGCCCGCCGCCGCCGCCCAGCCTCGAGCGCCGGGCCGGCCAGCGCTGCCAGTGGTGTGA
>JBGSWT010000872.1:0-6034 GCA_041751815.1 Pseudonocardiaceae bacterium | reverse complement strand
TTGCGCCGGTGGCTTTCGCGGTGCTGTGGGTGACGCTGCACGGGCGAACCAGCGCCCGTCTCGGATTCGGTTACGGGCTCGCCTTCGGGCTTGGCTTGTTCGTGCCGCTGCTGTCATGGGTCGGGCAACTGGTGGGCCCGTTGCCATGGCTTGCGCTGGCCACCGTCGAAGCGCTGGTGTTGGCACTGGCCGGTGCCGGCATCGCCACGGTGTCCCGGCTGCCGGCAGCACCGGTCTGGGCGACGGGAGTATGGGTGGCAGCCGAGGCGCTGATCGCCCGGGTGCCTTTCGACGGCTTCCCCTGGGGGAGAGTGGCGTTCGGGCAACCGACCGGGGTGTTCCTCCCGGTGGCAGCGATCGGCGGGGCTCCGCTGCTCACCGCCGCCGTGGTGCTGACCGGGTTCGGTGCCGGGGAACTGGTCCGCCGGCTCGCGTCGAGACACGTCCGGCGAACCTTCGGCTTCGTTACCAGCTCTACAGCTCCCGAACTCGACAGCAGAGCTGCCCGACGCCCCTTGGACAGCTCTGCTGTCGAGTTCGGGGGACTGAGAGCGCTCGCGATACCAGCGCTGCTGGCTGCGGCACCAGTGATCGTCAGCTTGGTAGCGGCTCCGCTGGCACAGACGACCGCGCCGGACGGCGAAGTCGTGGCCGCGGTGGTCCAGGGCAACGTGCCCCGAGCCGGGCTGGATTTCAACGCCCAGCGCCGGGCCGTGCTGGACAACCACGCGGCGCGCACCGAGCAGCTCGCCATCGATGTCGCGGCTGGTCGCTACCCTCGACCGGCACTGGTGATCTGGCCGGAGAACTCCTCCGACATCGACCCGCTGCGCAACCCGGACGCCCGAGCGGTGATCAACCGGGCGGCCCGCGCGATGGGTGTTCCGATCCTGGTCGGCGCCGTCCTGCGCACCGATGACGGCCACGCCACGAACGCCGCCATCGTTTGGACGCCAAGTACCGGACCTGGTCAACGCCACGACAAGCGCCGGTTGCAGCCTTTCGGCGAGTACATTCCCTACCGGGACTTCTTCCGGCTGTTCAGCCCCTATGTCGACCGCGCGGGCAACTTCACGCCGGGCAACGGCGATGGTGCAGTTGACCTGGGTCCGGTCAGGGTCGGGATTGCCACCTGCTCCGAGGTGATCTTCGACGATCTGGTACGCCAGAGCGTGCGGTCCGGAGCCCAAATGCTGGCGGTTCCCACTAACAACGCCACTTTCGGTTTCACCGAGATGACCTACCAGCAGCAGGCGATCTCCCGGGTGCGGGCGGTGGAGCACGGCCGGGCGGTGCTGGTTGCGGCTACCAGCGGGGTCAGCGCGGTGATCGCGGCGGACGGTACCGTCGAGCAACACACCGATCTGTTCACGCCGGACGCGTTGGTAGCACGGGTCCCGCTGCACTCCGGTACTACGCTGGCGACTCGGTTAGGCCCCGTGCCGGAGTGGTCGCTGGTGGTGCTGGGCGTGCTGGGGGTAGCCGCAGCCCTGGGGATGCAGCGCAGGCCAAACGCAGGGGACCGGCAGCGACGAGCGCCGGTGAAGGAGGACATCGATGGCGGATCAGCCGGGTGAGCACGTCGAGGAGGTTGGCCGGACGCTCGTCGTGATCCCGACCTACGACGAGCGGACCACCCTGCCGACGGTCCTGCGCCGGCTGAGCGAAGCAGTACCTGAAGCACACGTTCTGGTCGTAGACGACGACAGCCCCGACGGCACCGGGGCTGTGGCCGACGAGTTCGCCGCTGGCGACAACCGGATACACGTACTGCACCGTGGCGCCAAGACCGGTCTCGGCGCGGCCTACGTCGCCGGCTTCCGCTGGGCGCTGGAGCGCGGCTACGACGTCGTGGTGGAGATGGATGCCGACGGCTCGCACGCACCGGAGGATCTACCCCGGCTGCTGCATGCGCTGGCGGACGATTCCCGGGGTTCAGGTCCCGACGTCGTACTGGGCTCGCGGTATGTGCCTGGTGGGCGGGTGGTGAATTGGCCGCAGTACCGGGAATGGCTGTCCCGCGGCGGTAACTACTACTCGCGGGTGGCGCTAGGGGTGAGCATCCGTGACGTCACCGGCGGGTTCCGCGCCTACCGCCGCCGGGTACTGGATTGCCTCGACCTGAGCACGGTCGCCTCCCAGGGATACTGCTTTCAGGTCGACCTGGCATGGCGGGCGGTCCGCGCCGGTTTCGCGGTCGTGGAAGTTCCGATCGTCTTCACCGAGCGAGAGCAGGGCCAGTCGAAAATGAACGGCACGATCGTCCGCGAGGCGCTGTGGCGCGTCACGGTCTGGGGAGTACAGCGCCGCCTGGAGCGGTTGCGCCGCCGGCCCGACCGGGCCGACAGTCCTTCGCGAGCCAACCAGTTCTGATCCCGACGGGATGGCGGCACGGTATTAGGCGTCAAGCGGAACGGGAGCGGCGACCGCGCACCTCGGTCAGTCGCTCATCGAGCAGCTCCTCGAGTTCGGGAATGCTCCGTCGCTCCAGCAGCATGTCCCAGTGCGTACGCGGCGGCTTGCTCTTCTTCGCCTCGGGTTCGGTCCCATCGGACAGCCTGGACTCGTTGCCGTGCAACCGGCACTCCCAGATCACCGGAGGTTCGGCATCGTCGGCGAACGGAACCTCAAAATTGTGGCCCTTGGGGCACGCGTAGTGCACCGACCGGCGAGGAGCAAGATCGTGATCGCGGTCCGTCTCGTAACTCACTGTTCCGAGCCGGCTGCCACGCAAGACGCGGTCGGCCATGGCATGTCCTTTCTCCGTGTCGGGGACCCCCGTCCCCTGGGTCAAGCTCACCGAGTGCAACGCCGCGAGGGGGCGTGACGTTCCCGACCCGGACGACCCGGGGTGGGCGATGTTCCTTCCCACTCAGATAGCCCACAAAGAGTGAATCGTAGCGTCGATATGTCGCGTTACTACGCCACTGGGTGTACCGCATCACCTGTTGGAGCAGCCCACTACCTCAAGGCGGGGAAGCGGGGACCGGCTTTAGACGACTGACGGCTCACTGTTGCCCGCGGCGCGGATCGCTCGGCGCACCGGTACCAGGGCGAGCAACACCAAGCCGATGACGAAGAACACCACCAGGGACACGATGGCCGGGCGGAACGAGCCGGTGGCCTGCCCGATTGCCCCGAACAGTAACGGCCCCAGCGTGGAGGTGGCCCGCGCGCCGATCTCGTAGACCGAGAAGTACTCCGCTTCCTTACCCGCCGGCACCAACTGGCTGAACAGCGACCGAGACAGCGCGTTGGTGCCACCCAGCACCAACCCGATACCCACGGCCACGGCGTAGAACTGCAGTTCATCACCGGCCTGGACGAAGTAGGCGGCGGCGATCACCCCAATCCACAGCACCAGGCTGCCCATGATCGTCCGCTTGGCGCCGAACCGGCGGGCCACCCAGCCGTGCAGCAACGCGCCGAAGAACGCCACGAACTGCACCATCAAGATCGTGCTGATCAGCGTGCTGCTCGCCAACCCCAGCTCCAGATCACCGTACTGACCTGCGACGCTGGCCACCGTGCTGATTCCGTCGGTGTAGATCAGATACGCCGCCAGGAAAGCCAGCGTCAGGGGATACTTCCGGGCGCTGCCCAGCGTGCCCGACAGCTGGCGAAAGCCCGCTGTGAGCACAGCCAGACCCCGCTCGGTGCCCTGCGGGGGCCGGTAGCTGCGCATCCGGGACAACGGGATGAGGGTGAAGGCGGCCCACCACAGCCCGGCGGTGACGAAGCAGACCCGTACCGCCGCTGACTCCGACAGGCCCAGCGCATCACGTCCGAGGTAGATCATCAAATGCAGGGCCAGGGCGATGCCTCCACCCAGAAAGCCGAAGGCCCAGCCGCGGGAGGACAGCTCGTCGCGCTCGTCGGCGGTCGCGAGATCCGGGAGCACCGAGTAGTAAATGACCACAGACGCGTAGTAGCCGGTGGTCGCCACCATGAACAGCACGACGCCGAGCCGCCAGTTGGTCCCGGTCACCAACGCGAGCAGGGCAGTCGCGCCGGCCCCGGTGAATGCGAACAGCCCGAGCATCCGCCGCTTGTGCTGGGTGCGGTCGGCAATGGCGCCGGTCAGCGGCAACACCAGCACCTGAAGGGCAGTGGACGCCGCCAGCAGGTAGCCGAACAGCGAGCCGGCCGGGAATTGCAGCCCGAACAGCGAGATGTCGCAGCCGACCAGCGCGTTGCGCGTCGGGCAGGCCTGCCCGGAGGCCCGCGCGTCGTTCACCGCCACCGTGGTGAGGTACAGCGAGAAGAACACGGTGATGACCGAGGTGACGAACACCGAGTTCGCCCAGTCATACCAGCACCAGGCACGTTGGTCGCGGCGACGCTCGGCCTCGTCGTGCGAGCCTCTCAAGGCCGTCGAGTCACCCACCTGCACCGCCTCTCGCAACCTCACCGGGCCACGCCCGTCGGGCTCGTAGCACGTCGCGCAGCACATCCGGCTGATCGGTGACCAGGCCGTCGACACCGAGATCGAGCAGAGCTTCCATCTCGGCGGCGCAGTCCACCGTCCAGGCATGTACCTCCAGACCGCGGCGGTGCGCGTAGCGCACCAGTGTTCGGTCCACCACGGTGATCCCGTAGCGGCGCACCGGCAGTTGCGCCAGCCCGCCCCGGATGGGCAGTTTGCAAAGCAGCGGCAGCGCCGAGCGCAACCGCAATGCGACCACCGACGCGGTACCCATCGACGTCAACAGCTGCGATCCGGCCCCGGCGCGCAGCCGCTGTAACCGGGCTTCGGAGAACGACGCGAGGCACACCCGGTGCCACTGGTCGGTGGACCGAAGCAGTTCCAGCACCGGGGTCACTGCCGTGTCAACCTTGACATCGACGTTGAGCAGGGCCTCCGGGAGCTCTTCGAGCAGGTCGGTCAGCCGGCAGACCTGCTCGCGGCCACCCACCCGCGCGGTACGTACCGCTGCCCAGTCCAGTTGCTCGACCACGCCACAGCCGTCGGTGGTGCGGTCCAGCGTGGCGTCGTGCACAACCACGACCACGCCGTCCCGGGTAGCTCGAACGTCGGTTTCCAGGTACCGGTAGCCCTCCGCGACCGCGCGGCGGAACGCGATCAGCGAGTTCTCCATTCCAGTCAGTTCGTCGAGGTGCCAACCACGGTGCGCGAACGCCCGGGGAAAGGGCCCATCCAGAAACGGATGGCAGGGCGACACCACGGCTCGCATTCTGCGAGCCCACGTCGACGACTACAAGCATCCATGTGACGCTAGGTGGGTGCCCTGGAGCAGCGACAAGCATCCATGTGGCGGTCGGCGGAGGGGAGTGGGCGATGAGGACGCACGTCGAAGCCGAGTTGGAGGTGCTGGCTGCGGAGTTCACCGCCCTGCTCGGGCCTGCGGCGGTGATCACCGATCGGCAACGGCTGCGCACCTATGAGTGCGACGGGCTGGCCCAGTACCGCGTGGTGCCCGGCATCGTGGTGCTTCCGGAGTCCGCTGAGCAGATCGCCGCGGTGGTGAAAACGTGCGCCGCTGCGGGAGTGCCGTTCGTGGCCCGCGGCTCGGGTACCGGGCTGTCCGGCGGAGCGCTGCCGCACGCCGAGGGCGTGCTGATCGTCACCTCGCGGATGCGTCGCATTCTGGAGGTCGACCCCGCCAACGAGCGCGCGATCGTCGAGCCGGGGGCGATCAATCTCGAGGTGACCAGGGCCGCTGCCCCGCACGGCTGGTACTTCGCCCCCGACCCGTCCAGCCAGCAGATCTGCTCGGTGGGCGGCAACGTCGCGGAGAACTCCGGTGGGGCGCACTGCCTGAAGTACGGGTTCACCACCCACCACGTGCTGGGTGCCGAGGTGGCAACGCCGGACGGGGAGCTGGTCTGGTTGGGTGGCACCACCCGCGATGTGCCCGGCTACGACCTGCTCGGCGCGTTCGTCGGCAGCGAGGGCACCCTCGGGATCGCCACCAAGATCGTGGTGCGGCTGCTGCGGGACCCGGAGTCGGTGCGCTGCCTGCTCGCCGCCTTCCCCGGGGTGGACGCGGCGGGCGCCGCGGTGTCGTCGATC
>JBGSWT010000871.1:0-4356 GCA_041751815.1 Pseudonocardiaceae bacterium | reverse complement strand
GAGCTGGCGAGTCGCGAGCGTGCGGAAGGCGAGGTGCTCGCCCACTACCTGCCCGCCCAGCTCAGCGACGACGACGTCGCGGCCTTGGTTGTTGAGGCCATCGACGACGTCGCCGGGCAGATCGGCAAACCCCCGGGGTTCGGGCAGTTGGGTCTAGTGATGAAGGCGGCGATGGCCAGGGTGGCCGGCCGCGCCGAGGGGCGCCGGGTGTCGACCGCGGTCATGGCCGCCCTGCAGGGTTAGGTCGGCTACTGCAGGGGCTTGTCCGTTACCGCTCATCCGAGTCTGAGTCCCTGTCCCGCTCTCGGTCCCGCTCTTGGTCTCGGTCCCGCTCTCGCTCTCTGTCCGACTCGGCCTCAGCCTCAGAGTCAGATCTGTCGGACTCTGACTCCCTTGAGCGCCGTGGTCGATCAGGAGCCGACTGCTGGGGAGACGGGAATACCGGAGTCGCTCTGCGTCGCGGTGGGCCGGTACTGATGACGATCGTCACCGTGTCACCGGGCATCGCGGTCCGGGTCGACTGGGATGCGACGGTGCCCGATGGCGCATCGGACTCCGAGGTCTCCTGCCGCACCCGGAATCCGGCCCGCTCCAGGGTGAGCTGCGCGCTGTTCGCACCCTGTCCGACGACGTCGGGCACGGGTGTTCCGCCGCCGGTCACATAGCGCGGTTCAGTGGGCGGCAGCGGCGCAACCGGCAACCCCTCGTGCATCGGCACCATGGCGTCGAACCAGGTACGGGCCGGCACCTTGCCGCCGAAGATATTGCCATTGCCGCACAGCTGGGGAGGGTCGGTGTCACAGATCGGGGAGGGCCGCGAGCCGTCGGGCCAGACCAGTACCGCACCGGCGTACTGCGGCGTCGCTCCGACGAACCCGGCGGAGCGGTTGGCCGTGGTGGTGCCGGTCTTGCCCAGCATTGGTCGGGTCCAGTTCACGGCCTTCGCGGCCGCGAAGGCCGTGCCGCCGGGCTGGTCGTCCTTGCTCAACCCGACCGCCAGGGAGTTCGCCAGCCCTTCCGGCACGACCTGCTCGCACGGTGGCTCGGGTACCTTCACCGGGGCGCCGTTGCGGTCCAGCACCGCATCGAGTGGGGTCGGGGGACACCATTTCCCGCCGCTCATCAACGTCGCCGCGACGTTGGCAAGGTCTAGTGGGCTGGTCGGCTCAGGTCCGAGGGTGTAAGAGCCCCGGCGTTCCTGCTTGACCGCGTCGGCGATGGTGCGGCCTCGGGCGTCGCGTGCCATCAGGCTATCCCGCATGCCCAGCCGGAACGCCATGTCCACCACCGGGTCGATCGATCCGATCCGGTCCTCCAGAGCCACGAACGTGGTGTTCGGGGAGATCGCCAGCGCGGTCTGCAGCGAGACCGAACCGTTGCGGTAGTCACCTGCGTTGCCGACCGAGTAGGCGCGGCCGTTGTCCTTGAACACCCGCGAGGTGTAGGAATTCGTCACCGGCACCGGGTTCGCGATCCCCATGCCGCGCTCCATCATGGCGGCCGCGGTGAAAATCTTGTAAATCGACCCGGCACCGAAACCCTGCACGAGAGAGGGCAGGGCATAGGAGGTTTGGCCGACGTCGGCGTCGAGTCCGTAGTCGCGGTTGGCCACCAGTGCGCGGACTGCATGCCGTTCCCGGCCCGGTTCCACGATTGCCATCGCGTTGGCGATTCCCCGGGTCTGGGTCGGGACCTCGGAATTCGCCGCCTTTTTGGCCAGGTCACTGGCTCGGCGGTCCAGGTTGGTGCGGATCAGGTACCCGCCGCGGCGTAGCTTTTCTTCGGTGAAACCTGCGGCGCTGAGGTAGTCCAGGGTGTACTGGCAGTAGAAGCCGTCGGCAGGACCGGCACCGACGCAACCGTTGGTCAGCCCGGTCAACGGACGCTGAACCCCCAGCGGCTCTGCCATGGCCGCTGCGGCCTGCTCGTTGGTGATCGACCCGACGTTGGCCATCTCAGCGATCACGATGTTGCGCCGCGCCAAAGCCTGCTCAGGGTTTTCGATGGGGTCGTAGGTGTTGGTCGATCGCACCATGCCGGCGAGCAGCGCGGCTTGGGAAATGCTGAGCCGATCGGGTGTGGTGTTGAAATAGGTCCGCGAGGCTGAGGCCACCCCGTAGGCGTTGTGGCCGAAGAAGACGATGTTGAGGTACCGCGCCAGGATCTCGTCCTTGGACAGCTGCTTCTCCAGCTGCAGGGCAACCCGGATCTCCCGCAACTTGCGCGCTGGGCTGCTCTCCACGGCCGCCGCCCGCTCTGCGTCGTTGCGCGCGACCGCGTAGAGCAGGTAGTTCTTGACGTACTGCATCGTGAGGGTGGACGCGCCCTGGCCTTCCAGTGCGCTGCCGCTGGCAGTCAGGTTGGTCGTCACCGCGCGGGCGGTGCCGCGCCAGTCCACTCCGTTGTGCTCGAAGAACCGGCGATCCTCGATGGAGATGATCGCCGCCTTCATGGTGTCGGCGATCGCTTGGGGCGGCGTGTTGAACCGGTTCTGGTCGAACACGTAGGCGATCGGCACCCCGTCCTTGTCGGTCACGGTGCTGACCAGTGGTACCTGGCTCTGGACGAGGTCAGAAGAAACGTTGTTGACTGTGTCACTGGCTTGGTTGGAGGCCATACCAACAGCGCCCACTGCCGGGAAAAGGAAGCCCGCGACCAGCAGGCCCGCCACCACACACAGGCCGATGGCTCGGATCAACGCATTGCCGGTCAACACCCCGGGGAGCCTACGCCGCTGCGGTCTCACCGCCGACGAGGCGTGGCCGAAGCGCTACCGGAGCACACCGTCCACCCAGGTCTGTACCTCCTCGGCGCCGAAGCACAGGTACCCGCGGATCGCTCGCACCCCCTCCAGCGGCTCCGGGTAGCACCAGGCGGCGTCGGCGATGATCCCCGACGAGGTACGCACGCTGCGGTAGGACGCGGTGCCTTTGTACGGGCAGACGGTGTGCGTGCCGGACAGCTCGAGGAGGTCGCTGCGGACATCGTCGGCCGGCAGGTAGAAGCGGTTGGGCAGGCCGGTCTCGGACAACAGCACCGCACGTCGGGACTCGGCGACCACCTCACCGCCGGCCACCACCCGTAAGTGCCGGCGGGTGGACCGGGCGTCGACCCTGGTGTAGGGGTTACGCAGGTGGCCGGCGACCTCCTCGTCCTCGTCGAACCAGGCGTCCATCGAACCCCAGTACGGCGCCACATGATCTCGTAGCCAGGCCGCATCGGGCAGCGGATCCAGGTAGGACCACAGCGCGTTGTCGGCCGTCCGGCCGTCCACCGTGACCGACCAGTAGCTGGCGTCTCCCTTGAACGGGCAGTGCGTGCTGTGGTCGGTGCGGGTCAGCAGGTCGTCACGGACGTCGCCGTGGGGTAGATAGAGCTGCGGGAGCAGGTTGCTCTCGTGGAGCAGCATGCCGCTGGTGGTGTCCAGCACCGTCTCGCCGCCGAAGACCGCGCGCACCCGTCGGGGGAAGGGCTCGAACAGCAGCCGATGTGCGGGGCCGTCGATGCGGTAGTTCACGGTGTCGCGTGGGCGTGAGGACAGCGGGCCATCGCCGAGTGTCAGTGCCATGCCGTCCAGTCTGATACGTCAGGACAGCCGACGCTTCCGGCATCGGGGGAGTCACGGTTCGGGGAGTCACGGTTCGGAAACGACGAAGCGGGAACGAAACGTATCTGTGGCCGCCCACCGATGCTCTGGATAGGAGAAGCGAAGGCTGCAACGGCGGTGAGGGTGAGAGCAGTGAGCAATGTTATCGAGCTTCGATCGGCTGCTGACCAGAAGGACGAGCCGATCACCGGACGCGGGCTGGCCATGCTCCGTGCGGTGTCCGATGGCCGCGCCGAGCTTACCTGCAGCTGCGAGCCCGACCTGTTCATCGACGGCCTGGGCTGCTGTGACCAGTACACCGCGCACTGTCTGGCGCGGGCCGGTCTGATTCGCCCGGCGGTTCGGGGCGCTATCGGGCAGCGGGTGCGGGCCGAGCTCACCGTCGCCGGACGGGCGGTTCTTTCGTCGCTACCGAAGATTCCTGCTGACGTTCAACCGCTGGGCGCGTAAGGCCGGCCATCTACCGATGTACTCACAGTTGTCGGTCTCACCGAAGTAACGTCAAGGTGTGTGAGCGCATCCCACACCACACAACAGAGCCTGTTGATTGAAATAGAGGCGTTGGTCGCCGCCCTCATGGGGGACGCCCAGCCAGGCGAGATCACCGCTTTGGTCGACCAGCTCGAGGCCACCTTGGACCACGGGCACGAGATCCCCCTGGCAGCGACCACTGACGTCCGCTCGGCGATCGAGCTGGTTCGCGACGGGCGACCGTGCGCCGCAGTCAGCTCGCTGCTCGCTGCCCGCTC
>JBGSWT010000870.1:0-5300 GCA_041751815.1 Pseudonocardiaceae bacterium | reverse complement strand
GCGGCGCACACAGCGGTATAGATGGCCGCTGACACCACCATCCCGATCACCGCGTCAGACAACCAGGGCGCGAATCCATGGGTGAGCAGCGCGGCCGCGGACCCGCCCACCCAGGCGGCGAAGGGCTGCCAGCGCAGCTGGGCCACGCTCGCGCCGGGCGCGCGGGATCCGAACCCGAATCGGGGGAGAACCAGCTGGTCGAGGATCAGGACGATGCCGATCGGCGGCACGATCACCCCAAGCAGGGTGAGCCACTGTTCGAAGTACGACCAGATCCCGGCCACCGCGAGCAGCACGCCGATGGCGCCGAGGATGACGGTGAGCTGTCGCATCGTGCGGCCGCTGAGCTGGCCCCACCCGACCGCGCCGTTGTAGAGGCAGTGCGCGCACACCGAACCGAGGTTGATGAACACGAACGCCACGGCCAGCGGCACCAGGATGCCGCCCTGGGCGATGAGAATGTCGAGGAAGTTCCCGCCATTGGAGCCAGGGTCGCCGGCCGCGCCGAGTGCCACGATCATGCCGCCGATGACGAAAGCGACGGTATTGGCGAAGGGGAAGGCCGAGGCGGCGGCGAGAAAGCCTTCGCGGCCGGTGCGTGACCAGCGGGTGAAGTCGGCGGTCATGGTGCCGGAGTCGATGAACGTGGCCACGACGAGCGTCACTGCGGCACCGAGGCTCAGCGCCGCTGCGGTGTCTGCGCCGCCCTGGTATGAGGTAACCGATCCCAACCCGGTGCTGGACGCCGCAAGCCCGATCGCCATGACGCCGAGGACGACATAGAACGGTGCCGCGATCATGCCGATCACCGACAGCGCGCGGATGCCGAGCAGTGTCACCGCGACGAAGCCGACCCCGGCGGCCAACGCGGTGAGCGTTTGGTTCCAGCCAAGGCTGTCGTGCAGGATCGACCCGGTGAGACCGGTCTGGAAGGCGAACCATCCGATGACGATGGTGGCGAGAAACCCGGCCGGCACCACGTAGCCCCGGCGGCCGAATGTCTCGGCGGCGGTCAGCGCGAAGTTCTTCCCGGTCCGCCCAGCGAGGAAGCTCAGCGCTCCCACGTAGGCCATCAGCACCACGTTGCCCAGAGCAATGGCGAGCATGCCGCGCCAGAAGCCGAGCGAGTAGACGATCAGACCGCCGAACACCGCACAGGTCAGGATCATCGGGAAGCCCACCCAGACTGCCGAGACCGACAGCAGGCTCCGACGCGCGTGCGGCGGCACCGGATCGTTCTCGTACTCGTCGGCCAGGACGGTGGGACGGGTGTGCTCGGCAGTCGATGTCATGACAGCTCCTCGTCATGGACGCGTCCAGGGAGGCGGCGCTTCAGGAAGTTCCTATAGGTTCTGCTCCGCAGTCACCTCGCTGGTGACCGCCATGTAAACGGTGTGTTGCATTTCTCCAGCGTTAGCTCGGTGCAGCGATGCCCGGACACAGAGTGGCGCTATAGGATGCTGTTATGCCTGTGGCCGCCGGGACTCTCGAACCGCACGGCGCCAGAGTGGCTGGTACTCGGTGCGTCGGCGTCGCGGACACCGTCCGGGCGCACATCGAGGAAGCGATCCTCTCCGGGCGGTTACCCGCCGGTGGTCGAGTGAACGCCGACGACTATGCCCGCAGGATGGGCGTGAGCCACATACCGGTGCGGGAGGCGCTGCGTGGGCTGCAGTCAGAGGGCTGGATCGTGCACCGGCCACACCAGGGCGCCTTCGTCCGCGGCCGAGACCCCGGCGACCTAGCGGACCTGTTCGAAGCACGGATGCACCTCGAGGGCGACATCGCCGTGCTGGCCGCGCAGCGCAGGACAGCGGGTCAGCTCGACGAACTTGACCGAATCCTGGATCGGCAGTCCGGCACCGACGATCCCGGTGAGCTCGCCCGCATCAACGCCGAGTTTCACGTCTGCCTGGCCACGTGCTCACAAAACTCGGTCCTCACCGAATACCTGCGTGACCTCAGCAAGCGCGTCCGGTTCTACTTCCTGCCGGTGGCCGCGCTGCGCCGATCGAACAGCCTGAGCGAGCATCACGGCATCGTCCAGGCCGTTCGCCGCCGCGACGAAGGCCACGCGCGTGACCTCGTGCGCGCACATGTTTCAGATACTCACGATGACGCCGCCCGGGCGATGGCTCAAGGCTTGCGTGCCACGGCGCCGTAGGCGTCAATCGGCTCGACCTTGCCGACCTCGGCGGTTTCCGGCCGCCACTGCGTGATCGGCACCAGGCCGGGGTCCACCATCTCCAGGCCATCGAAGCACTGGCCGACCTGCTCGGGGCTGCGCAAGTTGTAGGGGATGGCGCCGCTTTCCGCTAACTTCGCGCCGCCCTCGACGACGGCCTCCCCGGTAGCGGTGCCGTCCCACAGCGCCAGGTAGCTGCCGGACGGGACAGCGGCCATCACCCGCGCCACGATGGACCGCATCTCGTCGAGGTCGACGACGTATCCGAGCACGCCCATGAACATCACCGCAACCGGCCGGTTGAAGTTCAGCACGTTGCGGGCATCGGAGACGATCAAGTCCGGGTCGTGGATATCGGCATCCGCATAGGTGGTCACCCCCTCAGGGGTGGTGTTGACCAGCAGGGCGCGGGCGTGCACCAACACCAGCGGGTCGTTGTCGACGTAGCAGATCCGGGACTGGGGCGCGATCTGCTGGGCGACCTCGTGGGTGTTCTGCATCGTGGGCAGGCCAGTGCCGATGTCAAGGAACTGATGTATTCCGGCTTCACGGGCCAGGAAACGCACGGCGCGGATGAGGAACTGCCGGGACTGCGTGGCCATGGTGACGATGTCCGGGTACACCTCGGCGACGGCATCACCGGCGGCACGGTCCACCTCGTAGTAGTCCTTGCCACCCATCCAGTAATTCCAGATCCGTGCCGCATGCGGCACATCAAATCTGATCTTGGAGGCCAGCACGGAGTGCGGGTCGGGGGACCGCTCATCGGCCACGTTGAGGCTCCTCTGTCAGGGATTGCAGGCGAGATTGTGGGGTTGCTCAGGCGGCCACACCGGTCAGCTGTCCTTGAGGATCCTGCGCAGAAAGCTTATGGACGCGGCGGGTGACTCCGCCTGGACGCACAGGCTGTCCATGATGACCAGGTAATCCCTGGTATCGCGGTTCTTGTCAAGGTAGAGGGCGCTGGTGAGGTGTTCGAGATAGACGACGTCCGGCAGGCCGGGCTCGGAGAACCGCAGGATGGTGAACGGACCACCTGTCGCCGCGTGACCACCGACATGGAACGGCACGACTTGCAGCGTGATGTTCGGTAGCTGGGCCATCTCAATCAGGTGTTGAAGTTGTGCGCGCTGGATCTCCCGGCTGCCGAACGGCCGGCACAGCGCCGACTCGTCCAGCGCCACCCACAGGTCCGGTGCCCTGGGTTGGGTGAGGAACTTCTGACGGGCCATCCGCAACGCAACGCGGCGCTCGACGTCATCGGCAGAGGCCTGCAGATGACGCAGCCGCATCACGGCGCGGGCGCAGTCCTCGGTCTGCAATAGGCCGGGCACGAGCTGGGGCTCGTAGGTACGGATAACCGACGCGGCCTGCTCCAGACCGACATAGGTCTCGAACCAGTTCGGCAGGACGTCACCGTATTCGTGCCACCAGCCGGGCGTGTTGGCCTGGCGGGCCAGCGCGAGGAAGGCCTCCCGCTCCCGCTCGTCGGTGGCGCCGTAGAGGGTGAGCAGATCGGCCACATCACGTTCTTTGAAGCCGACCCTCCCGAGCTCAATCCTGCTGATCTTGGCGCTGGATCCGCGGATTACATATCCGGCAGCGTCGCGGGTGATGCCGTTGGCCTCACGCAGCCGACGTAGTTTGCTGCCCAACGCAATACGCAGCACAGTCGGCTTTCCGTGCCAGCGGGCCGGTATCTGACCGAGGCACAGGTCACGATCTCTGTGAGCCGTCATGACTCCACCCATAGTGAACGCGGCGGCGTGCTCACGCCACCTTCGGAGAGTGTCACAGTCCGCAGATTTTAGTCAGGCCAGGGTAAGCCATGCGCTTCACCGTCGCGAAAGGCAATGAACTGTAGGGCGTCGCTGTGCGTTCAGTGGAAGTCGGCGGCGTGGTCGAGCGCCCATTCCCGGATCGAGCGTGGCGCGCGTCCGGTGATCTCCTCGACGGTCGTGGTGGTCCGTTGCGGCGCCCGCCTCGACCAGCTGTGTCACCACCTGTCCGCCGACAGTGCCGGTTGCACCGCTGACGAGGATCTTGCCATGCTCTGCCATGAAACGCCTTCCGTTCGTGGGCCGAGACGGCTCGCTTGACGTCCCCGTTCACGCTAAGAGCTCGACAAGGCTTAAGGTCAAGACCAGCGAGTGTCGCCGCGAGCGGGACGCGCCAACCTCGGGCGGACGGCAGGTGTCGATGGCGATTCAGCCGGTCGGAAACTCGCCGCTGGTGAGGTTGCGTAGTTGCTGATGCACGGCGGTGGTGGTCCGGTCTACGTCGCCGGTGGCGAGGAGGTCGAGTAGAGCTCCGCGCAGGACGGCGAGGATGAGGGTCCGTTGCGCGATGCCAACCCGGCTGTCGCGCTCGGTAGGTGGTTGAGCGTCGGCGAGGACAGTGAGCCAGTCGTCGACGGTTGAGCGGGCGAAGCCGGCCCAGGTGCCGTGTGGATCGACCAGGGAGCGGGCGTACCCCTCGACCCAGAGTGTGAGCAGCGCGCGGTGGTTCTCAGCGGTGAGCCACGTCCAAATCTCGGTGGCGGCGGCAGGCAGTCCGGTGACTGCGCCCGCGTCATCCCGAACTCGCAGGCGGTGCAGCAAGTCGAGTTCGTCGGTGCGAGCGCGGGCCAGCAGCGCCCGCACCAGCCCGTCCTTGCTGCCGAACAGGTACAGCAGCACGCGAGGGCTGGAGCCCACCGCAGCGGCCAGCGGCCGCAGTGACAGGTCGCCGAGGCCGTGCTCAAGGGCGTACCGGTAGGCCAATTCCAGCAGCTCCGTGTGCCGTGCAGAAAGGGCTGTGGCTTCGTAAGTCACGCCGATAGTCTGAACTACTGAAACAGTCGTGTCAGTCCGGCTAGAAGTGACGGGGAATCATGGGCAGCGCGGAGGGCAGCCGGATGCGGATCCGGCCGCTGGACCAGCCAGGGGACCTGGGCTGGGTGGTGATGGCGCACGGAGAGGTTTACGCCGCTGAGTTCGGATGGGACACCACGTTCGAGGCGCTGGTCGCCCGGATCGTCGCGGACTACGCCGCCGACCACGACCCCGCGCGTGAGGCGGCCTGGATCGCCGAGGTTGACGGACGGCGCACCGGGTGCGTCTTCTGCGTCGCCGCC
>JBGSWT010000869.1:0-2444 GCA_041751815.1 Pseudonocardiaceae bacterium | reverse complement strand
AAAAGAATTCGGCAATAACGTTGCGTGACCCGTTCTGGACCGCGCGTCATAGCCGCCCTGGGCAACCTCGCTATCGGAGCACTCCACCTGCTCGGACGGCGCGACATCACCGAAGCAACCCGCTGGGCAACCCGCGCCATGGACCGACAATTTAAGATCCTCAAACTGACATCATAATCTTGGAACGACCGCGCCAGGCCGCCCTCGTGCGGCAGAGCTGGGAGAGGACCACAGCAGTCTCATCTAGCCGACCAAAGATCGCTGATAATATACGCCTAAGCGCCATCTGCCGATAACCCACACGCGCATCTGCCCAGGTCGCAGCCCGAACCCAGAGCCGCTACCCCGAACCACCGCAAGGCCAAGATCACGCTAAGGGGAAAGGTCCCGCTAGCTTCCCTACCAACGCAGCGTGAGTTTCGGATCCTCGTGCTATTTCCCGGGATCGCGGACCTCTAACTCATAGTCGCCGATCCAGTCCGCTCCGCTGGTGGTGTCGGCGGCCTCGATCCGGGCAATCGCAACGAGGTGCGCCCGAAACGAGTCCGGGCGTGTGATGTCCTCGAATACATGGCGAGGCGGATACCGGCGACCATCCGGCCCTCGGAGCGTGACCGCCCAGTACTGCCGTTTGTTGAGCTGTGCCTCCGCCTCGACTTCCGCAGTCTCACGACCTTGATCCTCGCCTACCTTCGCGGATGCGTCGCGCGCGGACTGCGATGCGGGGGCGATCACTACTGTCCGATGATCTCGGCTGGCTTTGACAAGACCCCACGTCTTGAGGAGTTCCATAGCCCGGTGCGCGGTGCCGGCGGCCACGCCGTGCTCGGCCGCGAGCTGTTTCTCAGTGGGTGCAGCATCCCCGTCGCGGAGATCACCAGCCAGGACCCTCCGACGGAGTTCTGCGGCGATCTTCTCGTATGGGTTCTGCGGGTTGGACTTTGCGCGTTCCATCGAGTCGAGCGACACGGGACGCGCTGGCATCCTCGATCCGATGCCGCTCGCCGCCCGTTGATCCGCCTCGGAAACCCAGGCCGTGTAGGTGCGAAGGGTGGTGGTGCCACCACCAGAGTGACCGAGCCGGCCCGCCACGGTCCTCACATCGACGCCAGCGGCTATGAGCTCGGTAGCGGCGTGGTGCCGAAGCTTGTGCAGCGTCGTGTCGATACCAAGACGGTCGACCATGCGGTCGTAGCGCTGGCTCAGCCCACCCGGGGTAGGGAAGGTGCTGCCGTCGGGTGCTCCGGAAAACACGAAGGCACCGGGGGCGAGCTGCAACCCGAGAGCGCGCGCTCGTGTGATGCACCGATCTCGGTGCTCCCGCAGGACGTCGGCAGTCTGCGAGTCGAGCGCGACTCGACGTTGCTGGTGGGTCTTGAGATCACCCTCACCCCAACCGACCCCGGTACGGCTGATGGCGCGGCGCAACCACATCATCTCGCGGCCATCGTTGAGGTCAACCGCCGACCAACGCAGAGCGCTGGGCTCGCCACGCCGCGCGCCGGTGGTCATGGCGACCCAGACCAACGTGTCCCAGTCCGGGTCCTTCCACGCCTCGTTGACGATTCGAGCCGCCTGCTCTGGGCTGGGCGGCTGTGGATTCGGCTTCGGTGCCGCCGGCGGCTCAGCCTGGCCGATGGAGCTGACCATGACCCACTTCCACCGCACGGCACGCTTGTAGGCACCGGAGAGGATGAAGTGCATGTGCCGGATGGTCGTGGGGCCGAGCGGCCGACACTGGTGCGGACCGCACCGGTGATCGCAGTCGTGCCGGCCCTTGGTGCGGTGCTGGACGAACCGCTGCCCGGAGCAGTGGTCCCGGCACCGCCGCAGCTCGGCGTAGAACGAATCCAGCATGTCGGCGTCGAGTGCACCGACCTTGACGTGGCCGAGGAATGGCGAAATGTGGATGCGGACATAGCCGCGATAAAGCGCCAGGGTGCTGGCCGCTCCGTCGAACTGGTCGAGGTAGCGCTCGAGTAGCTGATCCACCGTGGCCTTGGTACGTGGGTTCCGGCGCTCCTCGACCTGGCTGACCAACCGGTCGCGGGCAGCACGGGCCCGTCGGTCGGCCCCTGGTCCGGCGGCGATGATCTCGGTCAGGTAGTGCCGACGCTTGCTCACCGGGTCAAGCCCGGCATAGACGCGGACCCGCAGCGCCCCGCTCGGCAGCTCGTCGATGCTGCCTCGGGACCGCTGCGTAGGAGGCCCCAGTGATCGCGTCACGGAGGGCAGGCTAATACGGTTCGCGTCACGAATGGTGTCACGCGGACCCGACCAAGCACTCGACCGGGAGTATTTTCCCTGGTCAAACCGGAGCCGACGCGGGGACTCGAACCCCGAACCTTCCGCTTACAAGGCGGACGCTCTGCCAGTTGAGCTACGCCGGCGTGTGCGAAGGTCATGGTAGGCCCACCGGCCGGAAAGATCATCGACAGGCGGGT
>JBGSWT010000868.1:0-4247 GCA_041751815.1 Pseudonocardiaceae bacterium | reverse complement strand
GCCCGGCAACCACGGCCGCGACCCTGGCGAGCACGCGCCGCCGACCCCGGACCGCCCCCGCAAGCATGAAACGCATGCTGTCACGCGCAGATCCGTAGCCTGGCGGCCATGGACGACGCCGTTCGGGACTACGTGGCAGCGATCGACCCCGCGCACCGGCCACTCTTCGACCGGTTCCAGGCCCTCGTCGTCGAGGTGCACCCCGACGTCGAGGTCGTCCTGTCGTACCGGATGCCGACATTCGTCGTCGGCACGCAGCGGCTGTACGTCGGGATGTGGAAGCACGGCCTGTCCGTGTACGGGTGGGACCGCGGCCGGGCGCAGGCCTTCGTCGAGCGTCACCCGGACCTGATCACCAGCAAGGGAACGATCAAGATCGGCCCCGCCGATGCAGAACTGGTCAGTGACGAGGAGTTCCGCGGGCTGATCCGCGGTGCCCTCGACGAATAGTGCGATGACGGACGTCCACGGACCTGGTTCAGTCCCGGGAAGCGCGCTTCCATGTAGCAGGGCGCCTACTGTCACTGTCGCAATCGCTTGATCGTTTCGCGCGTCCAAGCGTAGGGCGAGGCAACAATTTCTGTCAGGGTACCGACAGTCGTGTAGTCGGCCAGGGTGGCGCCGCGGGCACGGCGCCGCCCTGGCCGACTTCGCGCCAGTCCTGTTCAACCCCTGGCTTGCCTCACGCCAGGAGTCTACGTGTGGAATGCGATCGAGACCCGTCCCTGTCTCAAACACGACCAGTACCGTCGGCACATGAGCCGACTATTCGAAGTAGTCGAACTCGCCTGCGCGCACCCCCTTTAAGAAGGCCGTCCACTCGGCGGCGTCGAACAGGTGGAACCCTTGATCCGGATTTTTGGAGTCTCGCACCGCCACTTGTGTACCGCTGATCAGCGCAGCTTCCACGCAGCCGGATACATTGCAGAAGGACGACTTCTGCCAGGGCAGCTCTACAGGGGCTGGACGGGACATGGTTCCTCTCGAGTTACTCAATGGCATCGTAGCTAATGCCTTCTATGACGCAAGAGCCTCAAAGCGCGCCCTTTGCTCATCCAGCCACCTGACGGATTCGCCTTCGGTGAGAGCCATGCTCGACAGTACCGCATACACTCGCGCGTGACTGCCCACCGATTCTTCACTGTCGTTGATGTTCGCGCCGGCCAGGCTCTCGAGATAAACGGCATCCTCGAGGTCGCCGGGGAGGCTCACGATGACGAAACCGCCGGTCATACCAGGGTGGGCCCCCACCTCCAGCGGAAGGATGCGGATGGATACATCTGGCACCCGTGCGACCGAAAGTATGTGCATCACTTGGTCCTTCATCACGTCAACGCCCCCGACGGGACGCCGCAGCACATTCTCCTCGAGGATGGCAGTAAAGCGAAGGCCAGCTCCCAGCCTGCTTTGGCGTTTGATTCTTACTTCGACCAGCTTGGCAATGTCGTAGTCCGTGAGTGGAGACGGCCTGGCGGTGCTGACGCTTCCCTTGAAGATCGCCTCTGCGTAGGCGGGGGTCTGTAACAGGCCAGGGACCGTTGTACTCGAATACTGGCGGAGCATGACCGCACCGGCTTCGAGGCCGAAGTAGTCGACCTGACTCGGATCCTCGACCTCGGTGTATCGCTCCCACCAGCCGGTCTCCTTGGCCCCGGACACGTGGGCGACGAGCCGCGCAGTCTCCGCCTCGTCCGCGCCGTAGAGGCGGCACAACTCCCTCACATCCCTTGCCCGGGGCAGCCGAGATCCCGTCTCGTAGCGGCTGACGGTCGCCACAGACACCTCGAGCGCAGCGGCGCTGTTCTCGAGGTGCAGACCCGACGCCACCCTCAGGCGCTTGAGGGCGCTGGCAAGCGCGCGACGGCGGACCGTCGGGCTGCCCGGGGTGGGTCCCGGCCCTCCGCCCTGGCTTGTCGCCACCGGGATAGCTCCTCACAGTCGCAGATTGGTACGGAAAGTCACCACTGGATACTTGCGCAAGGCAAGTTACCACCCACACACTGAACGTGGCAGCAGACGCACCAAGTGGCTCAGTCCCAAGGGGTTGATCACCGGATCGGCCCCTACTCGGGCAGCTGCTGCCGGGGAGGTGGTGTCCTGCGAACGCGGAACGGCTCGGGACAGAGGAGAGCCGGCCAGCGCTGGAACGCTGACCGGCTGCGTGCTCCTCACCTATGTGGAGGGAGATGCACGATGTTGATGTTACGCCGCACCCATGGATCAACGCCATACCCCGGACCCCCCGTCGTCGTAACGGTGATCGCGGGAGGTGCCCCATGATCGAGTTCGTCGTGATCGTCGGGGTGCTCGTCCTCGTCGCGGGCTTCGTCCGGCGCTTCTGGGCCCAGATCATCGCCTTCGTGGTGCTGTCCGGGGTCTTCGCCATCGCCGCCGCCGTCTACCTGGTCATGCAGGGCATGCAGACGATGATGCGCTGAGACAGCCTGTCCGCCGCCGGCCGACGCGAGTCCACCGGCGGCGGACGGGGCTGTGGCCAGCAACACCTTGCGGCGACGCTTCGGTTCGGCGGGCTGGTGGGCGGCCCAAGCTACGGTGACGTAACCTGATTGTGCGGGAAGAGCTTCCGTGGACCAACACCCATGGAGGTACCCATGACCGCCTCTGTTCTCGAGCGCCCCTCCGGCGATCAGCCGCGCGCCCCGCGCCCCCAGCGGGCGCAGACCCTCTTCGCGGAACTGCAGAAAGAGGTCGCCTCGCTCGGCCTGATGCGCCGTCGCTACGGCCACTACGCAGCGAAGCTGATCATCGCCCCGCTGATGCTGGCCGGATGCGCGACGGCCATCATCCTGATCGGCGACTCGTGGTTCCAGCTGATCGTCGCCGCCGTCATGGGTCTCTGCCTCGCCCAGGTCGCCTTCCTCGGCCACGATGCCGCCCACCGCCAGATCTTCGTCTCGGGCGCTCGCAACGACTCGGCCGCGCTGTTCGCCATCGGCCTGCTCAGTGGCATGAGCTACAGCTGGTGGACCGGCAAGCACACCCGCCACCACGGTGCACCCAACCAGCTCGGCCGCGACGACGACATCGAGTCCGACGTCCTCGCCTACCACCAGAAGGGCCGCGACAGCCGCCCTGCCCTGGGCAAGTGGCTGGCCCGCAAGCAGGGCTACTACTTCTTCGGCCTGCTCGCCCTGGAGGGCTTCGCCCTGCACGTGAACAGCATCAAGTGGCTGGTCAACCCGGCGAACAAGATCAAGCGCCGCCGCGCCGAGCTGGTCGCCATCACGATCCGCATCACCGCCACCCTCGCGCTGCTGTTCACCGTCATGCCCTGGTACATGGCGCTGGCCTTCATCGGCCTGCAGGTCGGCGTGTTCGGCTACTACCTCGGCGCGTCGTTCGCCCCCAACCACATCGGCATGCCGCTGGTGCCGGAGTTCGCCAACGTCGACTTCATGCGGCGCCAGGTCCTCATGTCGCGCAACGTCAGCGGCGGCCGCTTCATGGACTTCCTACTGGGCGGGCTCAACCACCAGATCGAGCACCACCTGTTCCCCAATATGGCCCGGCCCAACCTGCGCCGCGTCAAGCCCCTGGTGCGCGACTTCTGTGCCCGCCACAACATCACCTACACCGAGACCACGCTGATGCAGTCCTACGTCCACGTCGCGCAGTACCTCAACCGGGTCGGCCTCGGCGCCCGCGACGTCTTCGTCTGCCCGCTGGTCGCCGCCTACCGCCCGGTGCGCTGAGCGGCCAGCTGCCGCTCCAGCTGCAGCACCGCCTGGCGGCCGACGACCTGCTGGTACGTCGTCACCCGCTCGGTGCGGCCACGGCCGATGAAGCTGATCATCCAGTGCAGCAACGTCGAGACCCTGGTCTTGAAACCGATCAGGTAGAGCAGGTGGATGAACAGCCAGGCCAACCACGCGACGAATCCCTTGATCCGGATCCGGCCCACCTCGGCCACCGCCGAGAAGCGCGAGATGGTCGCCATGCTCCCCTTGTCGCGGTAGTGGAAGGGTGCCGCCGACTGCTTGCCGCGGACCCTCGCGATGATGCCGTCGGCGGCGTACTGCCCGCTCTGGATGGCCACCTGGGCCACACCCGGCAGGTTGTCCAGCGCCATCAGGTCACCCACGACGCTGATCTCCGGGTGGCCGGGCAGGGTGAGGTCAGGCAGCACCTCGACGCGACCTGCACGGTCCACACCTGCTCCGGTCCGCTCCGCCACCAGCCGGCCGAGGGCGTTACCGGCGACGCCGGCCGCCCAGATCTTCGTCGCG